>JAHDBK010000003.1:0-12467 GCA_020630455.1 Saprospiraceae bacterium | reverse complement strand
CTACTGCTTTTGCTCCTTCTTCTGCAATTTCTTCAGGAGTATATGGTATATAAGGGCATTGACTTCTATTCGCCAATACGCCAGTTAATGATGCCGTTATAATTATTTTCTTTTTTGCCATTTTATTTATATTATAGTATTATTTCCAATTGGGTTGACGTTTTTCTTTAAATGCTAATATTCCTTCTTTTGCGTCTTCGCTTTGTATCGCTTTCACTAACATTTTCATTAAATATTCGTGCTTTGATTTCTTTCCTTGAATAGTATGATATGCTTCTAGTCCTAGTCGTATTGCATTAGGAGAATTGGATAAGATATTTACTGTCAATGATTCTAAGTCTTTATTTGTATTTTCTGATATATGAGTTACTAATCCCATTTGATAGGCTTTTTCACAGTTGATACTGTATCCTCTTATACACCAATCAAGTACTTGTTTTGGTGGCATTATCTTTAATAAAGCATCCATTACCTGAAATGGGAACAAACCTCTTTTTACTTCTGGTAGTGCAAAATTCACATTTGGATGGGCTATTACATAATTACAAGAGGCAACGATTAAATGACCTCCTGCAAATACATTTCCCTCTACAACTGCTATTGTTGGAGTATAAACTTCATTAAATAAATCACCAATTAAAACCATTCCTGAAGGCTCTGGTATCGTTGAAGTAATTTCCACCGTACTCCCCATAAAAGATTTTAAATCAGCACCTGCACAGAAAACATTTCCTTTTGCTTTTAGCACAACTAATCGTACATTATTCTCAAATTTAGCATAATGCATAGCGTAGGCTAATTCGTTAACCATTATGGGATGTAAAGCATTTTTCTTTTCTGGTCGATTAAGACTTATAGTTAAGACATGATTTTCTTCTTCTATTATTAAAAATTGAAATTGTTGTTGATGTATATTTTGTGTCTGTTCTTTTGTATAATTCATTTTTTATGATAATCAATGAGTATTTTTTTAATTTTAAAACAAGATAGTAATTTTAATAATTTTATTAATATATTTAATGAAATTTAGTATTGAGTATTGAGTATTGAGTAAGTAGAAAGACAAAAGAATTCAGACATTATACTTTAGACTATTATCTAAATAAATGGTTTTTTGTCCGCTAAATTATGTCATACAATAAAATTTGTCCTTTTTTCATGTAATAAAGGATTAATACTAGAGCATGTTTAAATTTTAATCTTTATGATAATCAACATATTAAGAACTTGTCTTTATAAATATTTTATCGTTTATCCCGATAAACTCAAAAATATTTATTTCGCCAAAACCTCAATCTATTGATTCTCATTGTGATAAATTTTTAAACATGCTCTAATCGATACTTAAAATTCTCATTTAATTCAAATGTTTTTACACTTTGGATTAGTATAAGACTTTATATTGAATGATTGGTTTTAACGTTAATAAAATAAATACATGAAAAATCACTATAGTCTTAGTCAAAAAATTGCTGCTTGGTCAGTACATTTATTTACGGCTTCTGGAATTATTTTCGCCCTATTAGCTATTATTGCCATTGCACATCATGAATTTGTAGATTGCATGTTTTATTTAGTAATAGCATTCATTATAGATGGTGTTGATGGTACATTGGCTAGGAAGTTTAAAGTCAAAGAGGTATTGCCTTATATGGAAGGTAAAAATATTGATTTTGTTATTGATTTTGCTACTTATGCCATTATTCCTGCATATTTTTTATATGAAGCTTTTTGGGTAATAGGTGGTCAAAATCACCATTTATTACCTGAAAATAATACTGTAAAATTGATTACAACTAGCATTCTATTGTTAGTTTCTGCCATTTACTATGGTAAAGAACCTATGGTTTCAAAAGACATGTATTTTATTGGTTTTCCTGTAATGTGGAATGCTGTTGCTTTTTATATGTTTTTTGTTATTCGTTTAGATGCTTGGATGAATGTATTAGTGATTATAATATTTGCTATTTTACATTTTATACCTTTAAAATGGGCTTATCCTAGTCAAAACAAACGATTTAAATACCTCAATTTAGGTGTAGGAACTATATTCTTGATTACGAATGGATTAATTATGTTTTATTATCCTAATGAGCCTATCTATTTAAGATATATATCGGCACTTACTTTACCTTATTTTATATGGAATACTTTATGGGTTTCTTTTAGATAATTCAAATCAAATATTATTTTTTATTGTTAATAAACTCTTTAACTAAATCATTTTTTTCCCAATAATACAATAGTCCTATAAATAAAATAAAAATTAAGGTATTCATTGTATAAATTATTATGTCAGATATATCTACTATATGTATTAATGTAATACTTATTGCATATAATACTAAGGCTGTAAATATATATTTCATCATTTTAAAAATAGGATATTCAATTTTATAATACTTTTGTCCTAATCTATATGCCATTACTGACATAAATAAATAACAAATCATGGTAGTAATTGCAGAACCTGTATATCCCATTTTGGGTATTAATATGATATTGAATAATACCGTGATTAATGCTCCGCCAATGGCAATATACATGCCTATTTTCGTTTTATCTATCAATTTATACCAAATTGCAAAATTGTAGTACATTCCTAGTAAAAAATTAGCTAATAATAGAATCGGAACAACGTGTTTCCCTTCTCTATAATTTTCTCCAAGTAATAATACAATTAAGTCCAAGTACAACACTATCCCTAAGAAAATTATACTCCCTACTAGAGCAAAAGCTTGCCCCACTTTACCATATAATACTTTGCTATCACTTCTATCTGAATTTTTAAAGAAAAAAGGTTCAGCAGCATAATTAAATGCCTGAATAAAAATGGTCATCAACATTGCTAATTTATATACTGCATTATAAACTCCCGTCTCTCCCCTATTCTCTTCAACCGTTCCCTCCATTAACCATGGTAATAATGTTCTATCTAGAACCTCATTCATTACAGAAGCCAATCCTACTACTATTAATGGTAATATATAAGGTATCAATGGCTTGAAAATATTTTTATCAAAAACCCATTTTTGTCTAATATAAAAAGGGATTAAAATAAAAAAGGTAGAAGCACTTGCTACTAAATTGGCTAGAAAAATATAAGATACATAATTATTTTGTTGATAATAATCATTCAACCAGTCATGACCATTATCAATTAATAAAGGACATAACCACAAAAAGAAAATATTGAGAAAAATATTAATAAAAATATTAGTCAAACTCACAAACATGAACCAGTATGGTCTACCATCTAATCTTAATCTAGCCTTAGGAACTGCAGCTAAGGCATCAAATGCTACTATTAAGACTAGATATATTATCCATTCAGGTTTATTGGGTAATTGAAGTAAGTCTATTAAATTTTCGGTATTGGATATTAATATTGTCGCTAAAAGAGGTGTCGTAATGAATAACATTATCATTGCTGTAGAATATGCATTACTTCTATTTTTTTCTTCTTTACCAAAACGAAAAAAACCAGTTTCCATTCTATAAGTAAATAATATAATTAGAAATGCAACATATGCATATAATTCACCTATCTTTCCATAATCAGATTGCTCTACTAAAACCCTAGTATGAAAAAACACTAGTAAATAATTCAAAAATCTTCCACTAACATGTGAAAGACCATAAATTACAGTTTCGCCCGCAAGTTTTTTTAGTAAAGACAAGGAATTTATTTTTATTTATATATAAATAAAAAACCGAATTTGTTAAATAACAAATTCGGTTTAAAATATAGTTAATAACTATATTAATATGACCATAAATCATGTTCAAAATTAAATATAGTCATTCTAATTTTTTCTGATTCTAATAATAAATCAACACCTGCAAGCCCTGGAACGTCTTGAAGACGACGGTCATACACGTTTGATTCTTTATAGATATAACTAGCGAAATAACGCATTTCGAAGATATCATGCCAGTTCATTGGACCATTATCATTTCCTTCATTGAAGGCTGGTTCTCTAGAAAATAATTCTCTAGCATCAGGATAATAAATCCAAAACATTGGTAATTCATATAAGAAGTTACCCATATCATCATACTCTTCTTTAAGTGGAGCAATACCAAGAATACGTACTTGAAGCGTAGAAGTTTCTTCATCAAAGAACCAAATTTCTTTGATACGGAAACGCTTGATATCCTCAGGATTCAAGTCATTATAAGCTACTTCAATGGTTTCTTCGTATGTTTCAGGATCGAAAGATACGAAAGTATCAACTTCTGATACCATTGCAGCTGCCTCATCTTTTGTTAATTCTTGAGAGAAGTCATCCATATCATTAATGGCATAAGCTTTAATCTTATCATCCATAACACCATCTAAAATGATATCAAAGAAATAACGTCTAGGATATACAAATCTTTTGTTCATTTTTTCACGAACATCAATTACACGCCAAATACGTTTTTCCCAAAAGATATCAGCTTCTCTTTGTGGTTGATAAGGTAATACTCTTCTTTGAGTAATTAATTTCTTTTCAACAACTCCATCTAATGGAATGTATCTATCCTCATCTTCTTCAGCATCTAGAGGATCTCCAGATTCTGTGATAGATGTACCCGGAGGGGTAGGATCTTGAGCAAAAGAAACTAATACTCCAACTGTAAAAAATAAGGAGCAAGTTAATAGCAAATTTTTAAACTTGAAATTCATCACTTAAATTGTTTTAAAATGTTATCTCAACTATTGTTAGGTAAATAATAATTCCTCCACTTAAAGTAAACGAAGGAATTATTATTTTATTATGAGTTTAGCAAAAAATTAATTATTGAATTTGCCAAACCATTGAATTAATCTTACGAGCCGCTGGATCACCAGGACATAACGCTTTAATATTATCAAAATAGAAAATATCACCTGGTTTAGCTTGCATTATTAATGACTTAGCTGCACCATATGTACCTCCTGAATTTTGCTTACGTTGAGGATCTTGACGTTTTGGTACACGAGTTACCTCAAAACCTTGAATCTTACATTTTGCATCGAAATCAAAGTTCAATAAAGCAGCAATGATACCTCCTTTAGCTTTAAATGTTCCGTTACCCATAGAACCAGAAGATTCTGCTTTATCAGGACGGAAAGAAGCTGTTGGATCAGGAATACGCTTTGAACGGAAAGCAAATTTTTGGCTAAATCCTGAAGCAGAAACTGTAATAGTTACATCACCTGGCTTTGTTACTTTAACATTATATCCTTTAGATACTTTGTTAATTGAGCAACCAGAACAACTAGCTTTTACTTCATTTGAATTAGCACCCGCTACTGATATCTCTACTGGATTATCAACACCTATATAAAATACATTCATTTTACTAGGAGATACTGTTGCTGAACGAACACCTACTTCATAATCGAAAGAAGATTGTCCAGACATTTGCTCACCAGATAAAGGATTCGTAACGCTACAAGTTAATTTCAAAGATCTTTTACCTAAGCTACTTGCAGTTTCAGAGAATGTTCCTTTTCCTTCTGCATTCAAAGAAATTCTTTGACCATTTACAGAAATCGAAGAAGTTTTAGCAAACTCACTTGAAAATGCTCCAATAGCAACTTCAGCTTCAAATTTTTCTCCCTTAATTACATAACCTCTTTTGGCATTCATAATAGGGAAGAATTTATTCAATTTTAATTCACGACCACCTACTAGACCAGCTAAATCGTTAACCATTAATGCTTCAGCAGCACGTGCATCAGACTTAAATTTTTCTAATTTAGGTAAGATTGCAGCAAAAGGCATGTGGTCAAAGTTAGCAGCAGCCCAAGTCGGTTTATCAGAAGTTGTCATCCAAGTAGAGTCGATACCTAAAGTAAGGTTTTTTTCAAAGTTAGCAATTTTTTCTGCTACCTCTGTATCTTTCAACTTAGCTTCTTTTTGACAAGCTTTGATTGTTTCTGTATAGATATCAATCATACCTTGACGAGTATCTCTAATGATAGACTCTAAAGTATCACCTTTGTGTTGCTTTACCATCCACCAAGTAGTCCAATCAATATCTTTACCAGATTTTGGAAGACCCGTTTTTTCGTCGATATATTTATCATACATAACATCAGGATTGGTTAAATCTGGGATCATATCTCTAATTTGATCATCCGATAATTCCATTCCGTTATGAGAAACGACCATTTGGCCATTTTTAAAATAATCAATTGTTTCAGCGAACTGTGACACATAATCTCTTACACGTCCGATACCATTATTTAATGGTTGTCTAAGTTCTGGTTTTTTTTCTAAAATTGGCTGTATACCATCATAAGTTGCTTTTACAGCATCGCTTGTTAATTTATTGGAAGTCTTCATTGAGTTATCCAAATCATAAAAAGCGTTCATGATTTCAGCCGATACGTTTAAAGCCAATAATGCCATAAGTACTAGATACATCAGAGTAATCATGAGCATTCGCGGCTCCTTAGGAATTGACATAATGTTAAAATTTTGTCGGTTAAAAAATAAATTTCCTTAAGATCGCAACAAGAGAACGATTAACGTCCGATGCTAGCCATTGCGTTCAATACATTTCCGTAAACAGAATTTAAAGACCCTAGGTTACTGTTTAAAGCAGTTAACTGCTCTTTGTAACGTTTAGTATCTTCGATTGAATCGTTAATGTTAGCCATTGCTTCGTTAATGTTAGAGTAAAAATCTCCCATTTTCTTGATTTGCTCACTTGTACCAGAGAAATCAACTTCTTGTAAAGCTTTCAAAGAACTTAAACTACTAGACATAGATTGTAATTCAGCTAACATACCGCTTAATTTTTGATCCATTTTTTCTCCATCGATACCAGGTAAAGAACTACCAGCATCAATTGGATCAGCAGATAAAGCAGTTACTTGAGAAGAATAATCATCTAAGCCTGGGTACAATTTTTCCCAATAATACTCTTTGTGAGGAGGTAAGATACCTAAGAAAAGGAATAATCCCGCTTCAACTAAAAGTCCGACAGTAATCAAACTAACTCCAGGAATGAATTGTGTGTGTTCAATTTTTTCAAGTGCTCCTAAAAGTACCACGGCAGCACCTACACCAATAATAAGATTTTTCGCATACAGAAATCCTTTTGAATGAATAAAGCTCATTTCGTAAGATTTAAAAGGTTAGTTAATAAAGTTTAATTAAAATATAAATACAATTATAGAAACATAAGTATATAAAAAAAATATGTAACTATATTGATACCGCTAATATAATGCAGTCTTTCAATATAGTTACACTTTTTTTATATATTTTTTTTATTTTTTTTTAAAAATCATTGATAGAGCGACCTAAGAAAGTCAATGCACAACGGAAACCAACATAACATTTAGTTGTATCTTGATATTCCCAGTGGCGAGAACCTGTTTGTAAAAAGTATGAGATATCTTTCCAAGAACCGCCACGAATTACTTTACGTGTTTGTGCCAAGTCATCTATAATATTTCCATTTTCATCACGAGTAACATCATATCTTAAATCTGAGTTTAAATCGTGAACGAAAGAATAAGCATTTTCGTCATAGGCAGAAGAAGTCCATTCAGAAACGTTTCCAGCCATATTATATAGACCATAATCATTTGGATAATATGCATCAGCTTTCACAGTATATAATCCTCCGTCTTCTGGGTAGTTACCTCTACCTGGCTTAAAGTTTGCCAAAAGACATCCTTTAGCATTTCTTGTATAATATCCACCCCAAGGGAAAGGAGCTAATGCATGACCTCCTCTAGCTGCGTATTCCCACTCGTGTTCGGTAGGTAAACGGAAGTCTTCAGAGTTTACTTCACCTTTCTCAGGAACTACGTAAGCGTTCCAAAGGTTTGTTCTCCAATAAGTGAAACCTTGTGCCATTCTCCAGTTTACACCAACTACAGGATAATCATCGAAAGCTGGATGCCAAAAATAGTTTCTTGTCATTGGCTCGTTATAAGAATAAGCAAAATCTCTAATCCAGCATAAAGTATCTGGATAAATATTTACTACATCTTCTTTAATATATTTTGTTCTATTAGACATGTCTCTATCATGAGCAGCCCTTTGCCAATCATACCATTGGTAAGTGTATTCTAGATTTCTGACATCAAGTTCTTTTTTACCAGCGAATTTTTCATCACCTTGATAAAATAAGTCTTGAGCAGTTTCATCTTCCCAAGAGTTTTCTTGTCCCCAATCGATGTAATCTTCTCCTTCTTGATTTTGAAGTACATGATCTTGCCATGTATGTAATAAGGAATCGACTACCCAATTTACGAACTGACGATATTCGTTGTTAGTAATTTCGGTATCATCCATATAAAAACCTTGAATTGAAATGGATTTAGCCCTCTGAGTATAAGAACTGTTAACATCCTGGTCACTAGGTCCAATATGTAATGTCCCTGAAGGGATATAGACCATACCATAAGGATTAATACCTTTCCATGTAGGACGGTCAAGAACACCTATCAATTGACCGTTTTCTTGCTGACCGCAAGAGGTAGCTATAGCTACTAAAGCTACCAATAATAATAAAAATTTAGACACTTTCTTCATGTTGCCACCCGAGTTTTCTAACTTCAGATTTAATGATTTAAACTGTTTAGCGATGTAAATATAATGCAAATTCTAGAATTTTAAAAAAAATACAAAAATTTTAGCATTTTTCATTTAGACTACATAACTGCACATAAGACACAACGCAGATAAATCAATTTATTGTATAATTATTAAAAAAAAAATAAAAAAAAATCAATTTTTTAAGATTTTCAACTAAGAATCTAGGGAAGTCTTGGATTATATATCACTTTGGGGTTCTTAACTTTTTCGAGATTTTTATTAATATTATACTTTAATAAAACCTCATGAGAACCTTTGTTAGCAATATTTAAAGTTGATAAAGTAAAATCATAAGCATACATTATTGACCAATTATTTGTCAGCTTATATCCTCCTATAAGACTTAGAGCATCATTAGATATACTAGAATATCCTCTGTATGCAATTCCAAGTTGATATTTTTCAACATAATCTAATAAAACAGAAACATCTAATTGAGTTTGGATAAAATCGGTTTTTAGAAAAAGCGTTGGAGACAACGAAACATCTTCATTTATAGGGTAATCATACTTTGCAAATGCGGTATAATGCCTTAAATATGAAAAGTCTTCATTAGGACTAAAATTAAAATCTATACTTGTTTCCGTAAGATGAAGAGAAGAAAAACCTATTTGAAAGGCTTTTAGTCTAAGATAAATTCCTGCATCTATATGATATGAGATTGCTGTTTGCTTATTATTTGGTAAAAAATCATCATTATGATTAATAATATTACCTTCATACAATCCTTCAGGAGCAAGTAGTTTTGTACCGTCTAATGCTTGTTGTATCAAACCAGCCGAGATTCCAAAAGACAACTTTGTTTCTTTAGCTATGTTTATTTTGTAGGCGTAAGCGAGGGATACCTTTGTATTTCGTTCTACGCCTATATAATCATTCTCAATATTCATTCCAATTCCGCTATTTAGGTAGTGAAATGGAAAATTTATATTAAAATTTTGTGTAAATGGGCTACCTTTTAGTTGTGTCCATTGTTTTCTAACTGTCGCTGTTCCTTCAAGAAATTCATTCATTCCTGCGTAAGCTGGGTTATAAACCAATGGATTGTAAACATGCAAGGTATATTGTGGCACCTGTTGTGCTACAAGGGTTAAAGGTAATAAATAAAATATAAAAAGGAGTATTTTTTTAAGCATATTCTAATTTTCTTAACGTTTTGAAGTTAAATTAAAGTTTTTAACAATTCCTTTAAATTTTCAGTTGGGGCATTACATTGATAATTTTCGCAATGATAAATATACGTAATATTATCTACAAATTTATTGTTTAACATTGGGAATTCTGATTTATTATTTAACGAAACCATTAAAATTTTATTGGGTATATATTCTTTATTAATTTCTTTTGCCTGTTCTATTCCTTTAGTTCCTAATATACTAATTTCATTAAAACCGTACAATTGATTGATTAATGCTTTCGCCCATTTCGAAAAAGATTGAGGGTATTTGACAATAGATTCATTCATAGCAGCAAGCATTATTTTCACTTTTTTTCGGTAGCTATCATTATCAAAAATAATAGCTAGCTTTTGCAAATTATTCAACATTGTTGCATTCCCAGATGGAATGGCATTATCAAATAGTATTTTTTTATTAACAACTAAGTATGGTTGATTTTTAGGAGCAGTAAAAAAGAGTCCTTTGTTTATATCCCAAAATTGTTCTATTACTTCTTGTGTCAATTCATTTGCTTTAACTAGATATTTTTCATTGAAACTAATTTCATATAAATTCAAAAGTGCCTCAATTAAATTGGCATAATCAGAAATAAATGCTTCTTGTTTAGTTTTTCCGTCTTTATAAATATGATATAATTGATTATTAATATAAAAATTATCAAAAATAAATGTCATATTCTTTTCCGCCATCTCTTTATATTCTGGATTAGAGGTAGCTTGATATGCTACGGACAAGGTTGAATTCATCAATGCATTCCAATCCAATAATACCTTATCATCTAGATGTGGTCTAATTCTATTTTCTCTATGTAGAAATAACTTCTTCTTCCATCTTTCAAGTAATTTTAGTAGTATTTCTTCTTCCATCCCTGTCTTATCAGCTAAATCTTTTACACTAAAATTTGAGTACAAAATATTAGTTCCTTCCCAATTCCCTTCTTTTTTAACATGATAAAACAAATTAAAAATTGGAGCATCATCGCCTAAATTTTGAAGTATTTCATTATAATCCCAAACATAAAATTTGCCTTCTACTCCTTCTGAATCAGCATCAAGAGCCGAATAAAAGCCACAGTCATCATTCGTCATCTCTCTTTTCAGCCATTCAATAGTTTGCTGTATGACTACTTTATATTTTTCTTTTTTAGTTATTAAATATAATTGAGATAACAGTTGAATAAAAAGAGCATTATCGTATAACATCTTTTCAAAATGGGGAATTCTCCATTCATTATCAGTTGCATATCTTGACAAGCCTCCTCCTAAAACATCATAGATTCCTCCTTGAATCATCTTATTAATAGACTCCTCAACATGCAAAAATGCTGCATCATGTTTTGTATGATAATAATAATTTAATAAAAATTCATGGGACATGGTCATTGGGAATTTTGGAGCTCCTCCAAAACCACCATTATTATTATCAAAATTATTTTGAATATTTATAAAAATTTTATGGGCAATATCTTTATTTAATTCGTCATGATTATTATTAGAAACAAAAGCATTTTCAACATTTGATATATGTTCTAATAATTTTTGAGTTTGAAGGCTTACTTTATCTTTTTCATCATTAAAAACTCGATGAACACCGTTTAAAATTTGAATCCAAGCAGGTCTCCCATATTGGGGTTCAGGTGGAAAATAAGTACCGCCATAAAACGGTTTTAAATCTGGTGTTAAAAAACAATTGAGTGGCCAGCCTCCTGAACCTGTCATCGCCTGAACGGCTTCCATATAAATATCATCTATATCTGGTCTTTCTTCTCTATCCACTTTAATATTGATAAAGTGTTCATTCATGTAATTTGCTACATTTTCATCTTCAAAAGATTCTCTTTCCATTACATGGCACCAATGACATGTTGAATATCCAATGCTTACTAAAATTGGTTTATTTTCTTTTTGTGCTAATAGAATAGCCTCTTCTCCCCAAGGGTACCATTCTACAGGATTATATGCATGTTGCAGTAAATAAGGGCTTGACTCGTTGATGAGTTGATTTGTTTTTTTCTTATTCATAGTCTAATAAAAAAAGTCATTTATCAAATTGATAAATGACTTTTATGAATTTTAATTTAGTAAAATCAATGTACCAATATCTTTTTAACAGTTTGTTGGTCTCCAATGTTCAATTTTATGTCTTTATACCGTATGATAAAATAAGTAGAATTCAATATTATTATAATTAAGTAAAGAGACAAAAGATTTTAGACTTCCAAACAAATAATAGAGAAAATTCTTTATTATTTAAACTTATAAATATATCATTATTTTTGTACAATAACTTAGTTGATTTTGCCTTATGTCTTATTTTTCATCAGGGTCATCGCATCAAAATTTAACATTTAATATTTTTTCTAAGTAGTCTGAGTTCAAAGCAGCTTTAAACCTTTTCTTTGGTTTGGAATGCTTGTCAATTTTTCTACTTAAAAAAGCTAAAGCTAGTTTCCTTAAAGTATTTAGGTTCTGTGGTGCAAATCCTATACTAGTTCGATTCTTATCCTCATTCATAACTACATCCAAATTCCAATGTAACTTGTTTTCTATACTCCAATGCTTCCTAATATTATTATTAAACCAGGCAGCACTCTCTTTTCTTGAACTGATATAGTAACGTTTTTCTTCACTACTATAATCTCCTATCATTCGCTTAGATTCAATTTGTATTAGACTGTGAATATCTTGCCATCTCTCTA
>JAHDBK010000420.1 GCA_020630455.1 Saprospiraceae bacterium | reverse complement strand
CATAAAAAACTTTTCGCAATAACATCTACTAATTTTCATTTATTAAAATCGTATAATCTAGACCTTATAGTACAAAATAAATCCTATATTTGAGTTTTATACTTAATAAAATAAATAAATCACTTTAGAGCATGTTTAAATTTTAATCTTTATGAAAACCAAGATATTAAGAACTTGTCTTTATAAATATTTTATCGTTTATCCCGATAAACTCAAAAATATTTATTTCGCCAAAACCTTAATCTATTGATTCTCATTGTGATAAATTTTTAAAAATGCTCTTATTAATATTAAATATTTTATGAGAAAATTTATCTTCATTTTCTTAGTGAATGCCCTTATTTTTTCTGCATGTAAAGGAGGAAAGGATTTAAGTCAAAATGGATGCAAAAAGTTGATACAAATGGAACAAGAGGCATTCAATAATTTAAGCACAGAAACTTACTTCTTAGATAAAGTCAGCCAAAACGGAAAAGAAATAAACATACAAATTAGCACAAAAATCATTAATCCAGAAGTAGCTATTTATTGGAATGGAAATGTAAGACAAACCTACCCTGCCCAAGCAAGTGTTAAAATAATTGTCAATGGCGAAGCGGGTGAAACAAGTGAAGTCAAGGATTATTGTTTCAATATTTTAGACATGAAAAAACATGGCAGCCCTTTGAAATTATATTTTTTGGATGATGAGGAGACCCTAGATTTAAATTTTGAATAGTTTCATATTTCAAAAGTTATGTCCTTACTTACTCTAATATGATAACAAACTTTTTTTATTAAAAATCTATTAATAAATACTCATTTATTAATAATATAAAAGGTTTATTGATAATAAATCATTACCTTTGCAGCTCATTAAAAATTCAATTACTGAAAGAACCTCCAAAATAGTTTTTGGCATTTTATTAAAATGAAACTATATATTTATATCTTATTTTTTCCCGTATTGATGTTTTTTAGTTCATCAATACATGCACAAACATTAAATCAAGTAAAAGATTTAGCTGATTTATATTTTAAACAAGAAAAATATCACGAAGCTATTGATAACTACTTAGAAATTCAGAAAGAAAGACCTAAAGACACTGATATTAAATACAAATTAGGACTTTCGTATTATCATATAGGGAATGCCCTCAATGCTGAAAAATACCTCTTGCATGTTGCTTATGCTAAAGATAGTAAAAATGATGCTTGGTTTTACCTAGGTAAAGTATTTCAAAAAAAAGGAAGCTATAAAGAAGCTATTGATTTCTATAAAAAATATTTAGAAATCATGTACAACAAGAACTCCATCTTCAAAAATCATGCTGAGCATTTTATTAAACAATGTGACAAGGGCATGAAATTGAACTACCAAGAAGATTTAGCTATTGTTGATAATTTAGGCGGAGAAATCAATGGCATTTTTGATGATTATGCTCCTGTTATTTCAAAAGGAAGAGATAATACTATTTATTTTTCAAGTGTTCGTGCCAATAATGCAGGTGGACTGAGAGATAAAGAAGGCTTACAAGACGAAATTTTAGGTACATACAATAGCGACATTTATTCGACTCACTTAGTCAATGGTGTTTGGGGAAATGTTCGTCCTTTAGATTATCTTATCAATTCTTCTAGAAACGATAGAGTAATCGGTTTTAACGATGCAGCTAATGTCTTATATTATTACAAAGGCTATCATGCAACGAGAGATGGTGCTATTTTTACAGATACCATTCGTGCATCAGAAATGGTGGTTATTCCTAAAGAGTTTTTGTGTCCTGTAAAATACAAAGAAGGGCATCAAACTCCTTTCTTTTTCCATGATTCTATTATTATTTATGCTGCTAATTTAGAAGACAGCTTTGGAGGCTTAGATTTATACATTACTAAACGTATTGCAGGAAATTTCTGGACTCGTCCTCAAAATTTAGGACCTGAAATCAACAGTCCATACGATGAAAAATCTCCTTATCTTGCTAATGATGGTAGGACTTTATATTTCAGTTCAGATCAAATCAATAGCCTAGGAGGTTTTGATATTTTTGTAGCTAATTTTAATGATGATAACCTTAAATGGAGTGAACCTCAAAACCTAGGAGCTCCTATTAATTCTCCAGGTGATGATTTAGATTTTTGCTTGACGAATGATGGACTAAAAGGCTTTTTCAGTTCTAACAGATTTGGTAGCATTGGTGGTTTTGATATTTATACTGCCTATTTTAAATCGGCTAGAAATGAACAATTAGTCACTTCCCAACCCATTTGTTTCAATTTAGTTACCAAAGAGAGTAATTCTATTTCTACTCCAATAAACAACAGTCCTAATAATACTATCGTACTTCCACCTGACATGAATCCTCAAACACCTGAGAAAACAGAGGAAGTTGCAATTACGATTCATATCAAACCGTTATTTTATAATACTGACGAGGACATTTTAAGTTCTAGTAATATCAAAGAAATAAGCAAGGCATTAAATATCCTTAACCAATATTCAAATACTAAAATAGAAGTCGGCGGATTCAGTGATGATAGTGACCCTGAAAAATTCAGATTATATTTTTCTTATTTGAGGGCTCAAAAAGTAGCAGACTACTTTATTCGCAATAAAATATCTAGAGATAGAATCATCATTAAAGGATTAGGAGATTCATATCCAATTGCTTTAAATTCTAGTTCTAATGGCAAGCGTTTAAATAAACGCATTGAATTAAGAGTTTTATATAATAACCCTGATGAACTTATCGTAAAGTCAGATTTCCCTACTATAGATGAAGACATTCAATCTAATGAAAGGTCTTATTACGCTGCTTCTCTTGATGGGCTTTCTTATAAAGTGCAAATCTCTGCTTTAAAGACAATGTACGAAGGCGATGCTATTATTAACTATCCAAGTCCAATGGTCGAAAAAGACAACAATCGTGGTTTTTTAAGGTATACCTTAGGCTTGTTTAAAAGCTATAGTCTAGCCAAAGAAATGAGTCAAAACCTAAGGACTGATGGTATTGATGGTGCTTATGTTGTACCTTATATTGATGGGATTAGATTAGATGCTAATTCCGCTCAATATTTCGTTGAACAATATCCCGATTTACAGAATTTCATTAATGGAAAGTAATATTATTGCTTTAGAGATTGAGTTCAAAAGATAAAGAGTATTCTTTATTATTTTGCGTTATAATAATTTTTGGGGAATAACATTTAATAAATTTCTATATGGATATGGTCATCATGCCTTACTGCTTGACAACCATGAAAACGAACTTTTGAGCTTGTAATGCCTAGCCTTGTTTTTAAATGAGGTTCAATAAAAATTCTTTTAATTTTTTTATTTTGAATAATTGCTAATAATACCCTTTTATTATATTTCTCTGAAAATTGTAATGAATTATTTATACTACCAAAAGTCAAATATTTTGTAAAATCATATTGCCAATGTCCTTTTTTCAAACACTTATAAGTTTGATTATATTCTAATATAGAAGGTTCTTCAAAAACGCCATATCCGCTAATCGCTTTTTTCTTATTAGTCAGTTTACCTTCGCTATCAATATATACAAAACTCAAATCTAATTTTTTACCATCAGAATGACTTAAATGTGGTAATAACGGAAAACCATCCCAAAAGGGAAAATTAGCATCTAAATACCTCAACTGAATTCCTTCTTCTCCTAAGTTGTGTGAAATCTCTTTTAAAACATCATTAAATGCTGGTTTGACATAATTTCTATTCAAAACAACTGTCATATAATTAGTGGGACGAAGCCATTGAGAATCTTGGATTTTTTCTCTTCCAAATAATGATGCTAAAAGTGGAACAATTAAAAATGTAGCTAATAAATATAATGCACTAAAAACAATAATACCTTTGAACTTTATCTCTTTTTTCCATTTTTTTGACATTAATAAAGATAATATAAAAATGCCCCCTCCTACTTGAGTTATTATAGTGAGTAATACAAAAATGATAATTTTTAAAATGAGGGATAATATTTTATTCATTTTCATAAATAATTTTAATATCAATTGTATCTAAAGTGTTTTTAATCTTATCTGCTAAAATAGAATATTGAATATAAGTAGAGTCGCTATAACTTTCTCTTTCATTTTCAAATACTTGATGTAAGGTTATATTCCCTAGA
>JAHDBK010000419.1 GCA_020630455.1 Saprospiraceae bacterium | reverse complement strand
AAAAAAAATAAGATGTCAGATAATAAAAAATTATTCCTTTTAGATGGTCACGCATTAGTATATAGAGCTCATTATGCATTTATTACCATTGATTAATTCAAAAGGATTGAACACTTCTGCAATTACTGGTTTTACTAGAGCATTGTGGGAAGTGATAAAAAAACAAAACCCAAGCCATATTGCTGTTGCATTTGATATATCAGATGAAACCGTTTTTAGAAAAGACATGTATCAAGAATACAAAGCCAATAGAGAAGCTCAACCAGAAGATATTACTAAGGCTTTCCCTTATATATTGAAAATAGTGGAAGGAATGAATATTCCTATTCTTAAAAAAGATGGATATGAGGCAGATGATGTCATTGGAACAGTTGCTAAAAAAGCAGAAAAAGAAGGCTTTAAAGTCTATATGATGACTCCAGATAAAGATTATGCTCAATTAGTAAGTGAAAATATTTTTATGTACAAACCTGCTCGATTTGGTAATGGAGTAGAGATATTAGGAGAAAAGGAAGTTCTTGAAAAATGGGATATTGAAAAAGTAGAACAGGTGATAGATGTTTTAGGATTGCAAGGAGATAGTGTTGATAATATTCCAGGTATTCCAGGTATTGGAGCTAAAACAGCCGTTAAACTTTTGAAAAAATATGGCAGTGTTGAAAATTTAATTGCCCATAGTCATGAATTAAAGGGGAAGCAAAAAGAAAATGTTGAAAATTTTGCAGAACAAGGATTATTATCTAAACAATTAGCGACAATAGTACTTGATGTACCTGTTGAATTTGATGCAGAAGCTTATAAATTATCTGAATTTAATAAGGAAGCACTCACGGAGATTTTTAAAGAATTGGAGTTTAGAACCATTGCAAACCAAATTTTAGGAAATCAAACTAGTGCAAAAGCTGAAAATAAAGAAAAGACTACGAAAATAACCGAAGGAACTCAAGGCAATTTATTCGGAGAAGCTTTTGCAGAAGGGCCTCAATTTCCTCCTATAAAAGAAAATATTAATGCTACTAAAAATTTAGAAAACGTTGAACACGACTATCAATTAGTAGATACTGTTGAAGGACAAAAAACCTTGGCTGAAAAATTATCGAAGTGTAGGGAATTTTGTTTTGATACGGAGACTACAGGTTTAGACGCTAATCAAGCAGAATTGGTGGGGATTGCCTTTTCTTTTGAAAAGCACAAAGCTTATTATGTTCCAGTTTCAGAAAATCAAGGGGAAGCACAAGAGACTATTAGTATTTTTAAAAAGGTCTTAGAAAATGAGAATATTAATAAAATAGGTCAAAATATAAAATATGATTGTTTGATATTAAAATGGTATGGTGTTGATGTGAAGGGGTTTTATTTTGATACCATGTTAGCTCATTATCTATTAGAACCAGAATTGAGACATAATTTGAATTATTTATCTGAAACCTACTTGGATTATGCTCCTGTTCCAATAGAATCTCTCATTGGTAAAAAAGGAAAAAAACAATTGTCTATGAGAGATGTTTCCATAGAAAAAATAAAAGAGTATGCAGGAGAGGATGCGGATTTGACGTATCAGATTAAAGACATATTAGAAAAAGAATTAGAAGAAAATAAGCTAACATCTTTATATACCACGATGGAAGCACCATTAATTGCTGTTTTAACAGATTTGGAATACAATGGGATTAAATTAGATGCGGAGTTTTTAAATAATTATTCGAAAGAATTAGAAAAAGAATTATTATTAAAAGAAAAAGAAATATATGACCAAGCGGGATTGAGATTCAATATTGCTTCGCCTAAGCAAGTGGGGGAGGTATTATTTGAAACCTTAAAAATTCCTTATCGTTGGAGGAAAACAAAATCTGGGCAATATTCAACAGACGAAACCAAGATGACAGAATTGGCTGTAGAAAATAAAATTGCTGCAGATATTTTAGAGTATCGTGCTTTGGCAAAACTCAAATCCACCTATGTTGATGCATTGCCTCAAATGGTCAATCCAAAAACAGGTAGAATTCATTCATCTTTCAATCAAGCACTTGCTGCAACGGGGCGATTGAGTTCTAATAATCCAAATCTTCAAAACATTCCAATCAGAACAGCACAAGGTAGAGAAGTGAGAAAAGCTTTTGTTCCTAAAGATGAAAATCACATATTATTAGCAGCTGATTATTCTCAAATTGAGTTGAGGTTGATTGCAGAAATTAGTGGTGATGAAGCCATGTTGGATGCTTTCCAAAAGGGTTTGGATATTCATAGGGCAACAGCCGCTAGGGTATATGAAGTAGCATTAGATGAAGTCACAGCAGAGCAAAGACGCAACGCTAAGACGGTTAATTTTTCGATTATTTATGGAGCCGGGGCAACCAATCTTTCTCGTCAATTGAATATTAAAAGAAAGGAAGCGAGCGAATTGATTCAAAATTATTTCAAGCAGTATCAAGGTCTAAAAAAATATATGGATGACCAAGTAGAAAAAGCTCGAAAAGATGGTTATGTTGAAACTTTAATGGGCAGAAGACGGTATTTGAGAGATATTAATTCTAGAAATGGGATTATTAGAAGTCATTCGGAGAGGAATGCTATTAATACACCCATTCAAGGAACAGCGGCTGATATGATAAAATTAGCAATGATTAAAATTCATGAAGTTTTCCAAAAAGAAAATATTCAATCTAAAATGATTTTGCAAGTACACGATGAATTGGTCTTTGATGTTTTAAAATCAGAACTCGATATCGTTAAACCTATCATAGAAGAAAATATGAAAAATGCCATTCCTAACCTAAAAGTACCTATAATTGTAGGTATGGATACTGGTGATAATTGGCTACAAGCACATTAATAAAATTACTCAATAATCTGTACTCAATACTTTAAAATATGAATGAAAATATTAGTGATTATATATTATACAAAGATAACCAAGTGATTATTTTTAATAAACCCAATGGTTTGTTAGTGCAATCAGGACAAAGCAAGGAAGAAAAAAGTCTTAAGCAAATGGCAGAGATATATTGTAAACATCCTTTGGGCTTGGTACACCGTTTGGATAGACCCGTTTCGGGTGTCTGTATTTTTGCTAAAAATAAAAAGTCATTAGCACATCTTAATCAACAATTTCAAGAAAAAAAAGTACAGAAAAAATACCACGCTATTATTCCTAAAGGCGATTTAAAACAAGAAGGTAAATTAGAACATTTTATCAAAAGAAATGGAAAACGCTTGAAAGCAGAAGTGAGTGACAATGCTAAAGGTGGTTTTAAAAAAGCTATTTTAAATTATAAAATTATAAAAGAAATAGAGCGTTATTCCTTGCTAGAAATTGACTTGGAAACGGGGCGTTTTCACCAAATAAGAGCTCAAATGGCTGCTGTTGGTTATCCAATCAAAGACGATGTGAAATACGGTGCTAAAAGAGGTAATAAAAATCGTTCGATTTTCTTACATGCTCATTCTTTATCTTTTATTCATCCGACTACAAATCAAAAAATTAATATCGTTGCTGATTATCCAGATGACACATTATG
Source organism: Saprospiraceae bacterium (assembly GCA_020630455.1). Classification (GTDB taxonomy): domain Bacteria; phylum Bacteroidota; class Bacteroidia; order Chitinophagales; family Saprospiraceae; genus JAHDCE01. The sequence goes on along the minus strand of JAHDBK010000419.1, from coordinate 612 downwards.
GAAGTTGTTTGATGAGTAGGGAATTTAATTTGAATATTCCTAAATATCTTTTTTACTAAAAAAATAAAAAGTAGGACCTCCTCCTTCATTTGGGTCTACAAAAGTATTCATTCCCGATAGCCTCCAATTATCAAGTCCTTTACCTGTAAAATGATTTTCGGTTTTGCTTATCTGTTTATCTACTTTGAATACACCAATTTCACTCATATACATTTCATTTAAGATGGGGTTGTCTTTTTCGTCCACTTCTTTTTCAAAGTAAAAATAGGTATGATAAATGTCAATTAACCGCCATCCTTTTTGTCCCATTTCATTGATGAATTCAACATTGAGTTTTTCATTGTAAAGTCCCCATTTGGTTAATCGTATTTTTTCTAGTTTGTATTGATATTTAGGGAGTTTTGTTGTAGAATTTTTGGGTAGTACTTCTTTTTCAAAGTAATGATAGTAATTAAAGGTTCTCTTAAATCGCCAATTTTTATCTCCCAGTTGATTGAGTAATTTTAAGTTTTTAGTAGGACTAAAAACACCTAGTTTGGTCAATTTTATTCGTTCAATTTTATATTCATATTGCTTCATAATATGAATATAAAAAACTTTTCGTTATAACAT
>JAHDBK010000418.1 GCA_020630455.1 Saprospiraceae bacterium | reverse complement strand
CAACTATAGAACCTCCCATTGTTACAAAATTTTATATAATTAATTAATGATGTGCTTCTTCAACAGCAGCACCTATGTATGACGCAGTCAAAATAGTAAACACGAAAGCTTGAATGAAAGCCACCAACAATTCTATTGCCATCATAAATAATGTCAATAATAATGAAGGAATTGCTGCAGCTAATGTAGCTGGCAATGTTGCACCTTCAGGTGTTCCATATCCATTGAATACGAAAATCAAGCCTACGAAAATTACCATTACCATGTGACCCGCTGTGATGTTTGCAAACAAACGCAGCATTAAAGTCAATGGTTTTATAAATACACCTAGTACTTCTACAGGTGTTAAAATTGTTTTTACCCAAGCAGGAACACCTGGCATCCAGAAAATGTGTTCCCAATAATGTTTATTACCACTAAAGTTAGTAACTAAAAAGGCACATATTGCAATTACCATAGTAAATGCTAAATTACCTGTTACATTTGAATTACCCAAGAAAGGAATTTGTCCATAAAGGTTTAATGCCAATACAAAGAAGAAAATAGACATTAAGAATGGCAAGTACTTCTCCCATTTATGTCCTAAGAACGGTTTAGCAACCTCATCTTGAATAAAAACAAAAATAGGTTCAATAAATGATTGAATTCCTTTAGGAGCCATACCTTCTCTTTGTCTATATCGCTTAGCTACTGTCAAGAACAACCAAAACATTAAGATTGTAATCAAAAGCATTGAAACTACATTCTTGGTCAATGAAAAATCGTAAAATGAAGTGATTCCTCCACCAAATAGACCTCCATCTGCAGTACTTTTAGCATCACATAAATATTCATTACCTCCAGCCGAAACATAAGTTTTTCCATCTTCAGTATGCTTGAAAGTTACTTCGACTGATTCTTTAGGAAAAGATGCATCAGTTACTTTTTTAACAGTACCTCCATCTAATACATAACCATTATAAGAATAATGTCCTGTTCCGTGATGCCCTATACCAAACTTACTTGACATAAACATAGACAAACCTTCTCCAGGAGCGTACAATATACAAGGCAATGGAATATTCCACGGACCTATACTATAAACGTTGGCATCTGCAATGTGGTGAAATGCCGTTGCCCCAGGATCAAAAGTACCTCCACCACCTTCTCCGGAACCTTCACTGTATTCATGTTCACTCGCTGAGAGGACAGCTAAAGAAAAGAACATGAGTGTTATTATGCTAAAAAATGCTTTTCTCATTAATATTTATATAATTTTGAGCAGCTTTAAAATTTCGGTGCAAAGGTAAGTTTTTATTATATTTAATTAAAAGTTTTTACATCTTTTTTTAATTATTTAATAAAAAAAAATAAATAAATTTTAAATGATTGAAAATTAAGACAATAGCACAAAAAAATGATTGATTAACAATTAAATTAATCACAAAAATTCATTTTGAGATACAGGCAATACAAGCAATTAAGCAAGTTGTTATATATTTACACCAAATATTATTTTGTCATTATTATTATCATAATATGGAGGAAGTTTTTTACAAAAAAAATCAATTGGCACTCAGAAATGGGCAAGATATGGAAGAAATTTGGGTGGCATATGAAGGGATAATCTATGATGTAAGTAAAAGTCGCTTATGGAGAAATGGCAAACACTACGAACATTGGGCAGGACAAGATTTAACTGACGAATTGAACAATGACGCACCTCACGAAGCACAAGTTTTTAAAAAATTTCCTATTGTAGGAAAATTAATACAATAAAAACTTACCTTTACCTTGAAATCAAACTTTACTTATTTTGAAGCCAAAAATTTTAATAATAGGAGCGGGCGGACAAATAGGCACTGTTCTCGTTGAATCTCTTGTAAAACGGTATGGAACAGGTGCAGTTATTGCTAGCGACTTAAAAGAACTTCAAACCCCATGTGCATCTATTCAACTCGATGTTTTAGATGCTAATAAAATAGCTCAGACTATCGAACAACATCAAATTACCCAAATTTATCACCTAGCTGCAATTCTTTCTGCCAAAGGAGAACAAAACCCAATTCGAACTTGGAATATTAATATGGAAGGACTTTTAAATGTATTAGAAGCAGGAAGGACTTTTAATTTAGATAAAATTTTCTACCCTAGTTCTATTGCGGTTTTTGGTAAGGCTACTCCTAAAGTAAACACGCCCCAAGATGCTCCATTAGTTCCAGAAACTGTTTATGGTATTAGTAAAGAAGCAGGAGAAAATTGGTGTAATTATTATTACAAAAGATATGGTTTGGATGTTCGGTCTTTGAGGTATCCTGGTCTGATAGGTTATCAATCTTTGGCCGGAGGTGGCACTACGGACTATGCTGTTGACATTTTCCATTATGCTGTAAAAAATAAGGACTACACTTGCTTTTTAAACAAGGATACTAGACTTCCTATGATGTATATGTCAGATGCGGTAAGAGCGACAATAGAATTGATGGAAACTGATAAATCAAATATTAAAATAAGAACCTCTTATAATGTATCTGGAATGAGTTTTAGTCCAGAAGAGATTTATAATGAAATAAAAAAACATCTACCTAATTTCAATATTGATTATAAAGCTGATTATAGAGAAGAAATTGCTCGTTCGTGGGTTGAAAGCATAAATGACAGTCAAGCAAGAAAAGATTGGAATTGGAAAGAACAATACGACTTAGAAAAAATGGTTGCTGATATGATAAAGCATTTATCCTAGTGAGTAGTGAGTATTTTAAAGTAATTATTAAAAATTAATATAAAAAAGAAGAATATGTTTGATAAAGTTAAACCAGTATTACAAAAAGAATTAAATGAAATAAAAGATGCTGGGTTGTATAAAGACGAACGCATTATAGTAAGTCCACAAGCAGCAGAAATTAAAACTAATCAAGGAATTGAAGTTTTGAATTTTTGTGCTAATAATTATTTGGGCTTATCTTCCCATCCTGCTGTAATTGAAGCAGCGAAAGCTGCTGTTGACTCTCATGGCTATGGTTTATCTTCTGTAAGATTCATTTGTGGCACTCAAGACATTCATAAAGAGTTAGAACAAAAAATCGCTGATTTTTTAGGTATGGAAGATTGTATATTATACGCTGCTGCATTTGATGCTAATGGGGGACTATTTGAGCCCATACTTCACAAAGATGATGCTATAATATCTGATGAATTGAACCATGCATCTATAATTGATGGCATTAGATTATGCAAAGCGGCAAGGTATCGCTATAAGCATAATAGTATGGAAGATTTAGAAAAACAGCTTCAAGCTGCACAAGGAGCTAGAAGGCGGTTAATTGCTACAGATGGTTCATTTTCTATGGATGGCACTATTGCTCAATTGGATAAAATCTGTGATTTAGCAGATAAATACGATGCCATGGTCATGATTGACGAATGTCACTCTACAGGTTTTCTAGGAAAAACGGGACGAGGTGTCCACGAATACAGAGATTGTATAGATAGAGTAGATATTATTACAGGTACACTAGGCAAAGCACTGGGTGGTGCCTCTGGTGGTTTCACCGCTGCTCGCAAAGAAATCGTGGAGATGTTGAGGCAACGTTCTCGTCCTTATTTATTTTCTAATACTGTTGCTCCTTCAATTGTAGGAGCCTCTATTAAAGTCATCGATTTATTAACTAGTTCTACAGAATTAAGAGATAAATTAGAACGAAATACCCAATATTTTAGAAAAGGAATGACTAGTGCTGGTTTTGACATTATTCCTGGAGACCATCCAATTGTTCCAATCATGTTGTATGATGCTCCATTGGCACAACAATTTGCTGCGGATTTATTAGATGAAGGCATTTATGTAATTGGATTTTTCTATCCTGTTGTTCCTAAGGGAAAAGCTAGGATTAGGGTACAACTATCTGCAGGTCATGAAATCGAACATTTAAATAAAGCTATAGCTGCTTTTACTAAAGTAGGGAAAAAGTTGGGAGTTATTGAGTAATACTAATATTCATAAAAAAAATAATAGATGCAACCTTTTTTTTGATTTTGTTCCTATTATAATATATAGTGATAAAATTAAGGTTAAAAGTTGTTTCATTCGAGTTTAAAAACGGTATTTTAATAATACCGTTTTTTTATTTTTTATCGTTGTCTTGTACTGAAATAGGGTTACAGAAAACTAT
>JAHDBK010000417.1:320-4170 GCA_020630455.1 Saprospiraceae bacterium | reverse complement strand
ACCCTAATTGAGCCAGAAATTATGAAGTACATTATCCACAAAATACTATTTTCAGGGTAATTGTAATAATAACTGTGGTCTGTGGACTCATTTACTGTGGACCTTTGCGGATTTATCCGCAACTTAAATTAAAATAGATATGTCTAACAAAAATTCTGAATTTAAAGATATTATAGAATATTATGATCATACTAGATTTGATTATAAAGTAGCTTGGGATAACTCTTCAATTCCTTCTACCCATTTTGGATATTATGATGAAAATTCCAAGCAACATTCTGATGCTCTCACCAACATGAATAAAATTTTGGCAGAATATGCTCAAGTGCAAGAAGGAGATAAAATTTTGGATGCAGGTTGTGGACGAGGAGGGTCGTGTTTTTGGTTAGCTATGCATAAAAATGCAGAAACAATTGGTATTACACCAGTTCAAAGTCAAGTAGATGATTGTATCCATCATGCCGCAGCACTTGAACTTAAAAAACCTCCTCAATTCATAGTAGCAGATTATTGTAATACCCCTTTTGAAGATCAAAGTTTTGATGTTGTTTGGGCTTGTGAAAGTCTTTGTCATGCTAAAGATAAATTTCTTTTTTATCAAGAAGCTTTTCGTTTACTTCGCCCTGGAGGAAGATTAATTATAGCCGAATATCTTCGTACTCAACGACCATTAAAAAATAAAGATGAAACATTATTACAATCATGGTTAAATGGATGGGCGATTGAAGATATTGATACTCAAAAAGAACATTTGAATCATGCTACAAAAGCAGGATTTCAAAACATTCAAATTCATGATATTACAAAGAATGTAAACGTTTCTCTTAGAAATTTATACAAAAAATCTAAGCTTTGGTTATGGCTCAGTAAAATTTTACAACTTTTACGCATTCGTTCAAAAGTACAACATGCCAATATTTATGCTTCAATACAACAATACAAAGCTCTAGAAAAAAAGCTTTGGTTTTATTCTATTATTTCTGCCATAAAAAAATAAAAAATATATTATAAAAAATTTTAAACTGTCTTCATAAGATAGTATTTTTAGGCATTAGTTCATTAAAATTTTATCAAATGGAATCCGATTTTTCAAAACTAACCAAAACAAGTACCTTGAGTACACAAGAAGCATTAACTCCACAAACACTAAGCCCACAATCATTAAGTTCTGTTGATTTAGGAACGTATGAATTAACGCTTTCTAGTGCTAATTTTAATGAAAGCGAATGCATTAGTTTTCCTTCTTTTATGCAAAAAGTACATCCTACTGTAATGTATTATGCTGACAAAGGTCTAAATCTGGGTAAATCTGCAATTAATCCAGAATCTCCTTATAGTAAAGAAGAATTAGGCAAACGCTTGATGAGTGAAGTATATCCTAAATTGAGTCAAATCAATAGTTTAGATGAAGCAGATAGACTTCTTAAAGATTTATATGTTGCTTATCCAGAAAGTAAGAAATTAGTGAATGATATTAGAACTACTTTCGATCCTAACTCAGGAGGTGGAGGTGTTGTTTTTGCTATTCCTCCTGTTGTTGTTGTTGGAGTTTTAGTATATGCAGCAGGATATGCTGTAGGATATTTTTTAAGCTAGTTTTTAATTTTTCATCACTTTAAATTTATTTGTACAATGAATATTTCAATGGGAACAGTTGAGCTTTCTTTAAGCTCTATAAAAGATAAAAAAAATAATAATCACGAAACATTACAAAAATCAACTCCTCAATTAATTGAGTATTATGCTAAAGGTCATAAAATTGGTTTTCAACAAACAAAAGCTGATTTAGCTAGTAGAGAAACTGAATTAGTTGAAAAATTACATGCCATCACTATTCCTAGAGTAGCAGAAGCAAAAACGGATGATGAAGTTATAAGTTTGACTAAAGAAGTTGTTGCAACATATCCAGAAGCAAAAGAAGTTATTGGTAATATAAGAGATACTTTTGGTGGCGGCGGCACTGGCACTGGCGGTGGAGGAATCCAAGCATTAGGAGTATTTGGTGTTATGGTTTTAATTTTCTTAGTGGGTGTAGCACATGGTGTAAGCAATAAGAAAAAACAACAACCTAAATAATGTATGATGATTTAAAATCATAGTTTTTGTAAATAGGCTGTCTGAAAAATCAAGACAGCCTATTTTTTTTAAACTTTTAATGATGAAAAAAGAATTCAAAGAAATATTTGCAAAAGATAGAACTGAATTTAGAAAATGGCTCAAAAAGAATCATGATTCTACTGATGGTATCTGGTTGGTTATGTATAAAAAGAAAACCAAAAAAGAATCAATTGATTGGGCAGGTGCTGTAAAAGAAGCTTTATGTTTTGGTTGGATAGATTCTTTAAAAAAAAGTATTGATGATGAAAAATGGAAACAAAAATTTACACCAAGAAAAGCAAAAAGTGTTTGGTCTAAAGTGAATAAAAATTATATCAAAGAATTAATTGAAAATAATTTAATGACTGAAGCAGGTTTACGTTCTATTGCAATTGCCAAAGAAAATGGTTCTTGGGAAAAATTGGATAAAATTGAAGCCTTAGAAATTCCAGAAGAATTATTAAAAGAATTTAAAAAATATCCTAATGCCAAAAAAAATTATGATGCATTTCCTAAAACAGTAAAAAAATCTATTTTATATTATTTGGATATTAAGAATAAAGAAGAACGACTCAAAAGAATTCAAGACACTGCACGACTAGCAGAAGAAAATATTAGAAATGATTTTTTGTATAGAGATCATTGGAAAAAAAAGAAAAAATAAGGCTATATGCTTTTCAGATATAGCCTTATTTTAAATATACCGTAAATTAATAATTTATTGCTTCACTATTTTCTTTATAGTTTGATAAGTATCTGCTTTTATTTTTAATATATAAATTCCTTTTAATTGCCCTAATTGAATATCTAATAATTGTTTATTATTAAAGATATAAGTTCCAACTACTTTCCCCGTTACATCAGAAATTTGAATAGATATATCTTGATAAATACTCCCTAAATCAATTGAAATATTTTCTTGGGTTGGATTAGGATATATAGATGGTTCTTTTTCAAAAGAAAGTGCTTCAATTCCTACTTGAATAAAATTAAAACATGGTGAAGTACTCATACAATTTTCTTCAGTTATTTGGGCAGCATAACTACCCATACTTTGAGGAGTAAACAATTTATCCATTGATAAGTTGCACCTTCTATATTGGCAATTAGAGTATTTCCAATTTGAGAAATATCATAAGTTGGATTTTCGGCATATCTACAAGTTCTAATTTTATACTGATCTATCTCTGCTTCTGTCATCCAATGAATACCATTTGCAGGAGCAGCATAAATAGTATAATAATAAAAATCTTCTGCTTCTTGTTGTGTAAAACCTACAGCCATATAATAATCTATATAAGGTTGGTGAAAAGCATGCCCCACAGGATAATCTGTTGCTTCATTCACCCCATCACTCCAAGAATGAACTCCAATAGGATCAAAGGTAACATCAACCACTCTTATAGAACCCGCTAAAAACATATCTGTTGCACCTGAAGCAATAAAACCTCCATAAGGCAAATACATTTTATAACCTTGATTGTATAACATTAATGAGGCTTGCAAATTAGCATCATCATTTTCAGAACCAGGACAAGAATGCATTACGATTGTAGTCACTTCAGGATGATCATTAATTAAATTTTGTACCACTGTTGGAGTGGTACTTCCTATTACACCATAAGCTACAGCAAAAGTATTATGCACATGAAATTGAAAGGTCGCATTTTCATTAGGATTTAATGTTTGAATAAAACTAGAATATCCTAAAGTATCAATTATACAATCACAACTCTCAGGAATTTGATCTTGT
>JAHDBK010000417.1:0-310 GCA_020630455.1 Saprospiraceae bacterium | reverse complement strand
TTTATTGAAGAAAAATAAATAAAAAATAAGGTGAAAAATAAAAGTTTTTCCATGATTAATGAATTAAAAATGAGATAATAATATTATTAATCATGGCATACAATTACTACATTGTAATGGATATTATTTATTGCCAATTTCTTCCATGAGTTGCAATAAATAATTTTTTAAATCCAATCTGAAAACTAAGATAAGTATTTTTATAAAGAAATAAAATAAATTTATTTATAAAAACAAGAAATGTAAATTAATACGCAATTTTTCTTTCTAAAAAATCCATCACGGCAAGTACTTGATCTTCTCTCCAATG
>JAHDBK010000416.1 GCA_020630455.1 Saprospiraceae bacterium | reverse complement strand
TTTAAAAACACAATACTTTTCGATTGTTTTTAAACCAAGAATAGCTGACTACAAACCATATTTATCTATTAAATAAACTAGGGCGGTAATTGCAGCAGAACCTAATTCTAGTTCGCGTTTATTCACTACATCAGGCATATCAATTGGAGTGTGGTGATAGTCAAAATAACGTTGGCTATCAGGTAGAAAACCAATAAGAATACCTTTTTGGTCTTTTAAAACACCTACATCTGCACCAGAACCACCTCTTTCAAAATATAAGTCATAAGGTTCTAAAAGTGTTTGCCATTCCAACATATTTTTAAACATTGGATTAAAAGTATCTTCGTGACCATCAACGGTAAAACCTCTTGGAGTAAAGCCTCCCCTATCCGATTCAATAGCCGCAAGGTGATATTCTTTTCTTACATTGGAGGAATCTCTATAAGCTCTTGCACCGCCTAAGCCATTTTCCTCATTCATATACATTACACATCTAATCGTTCGCTTAGGTTGATAATCTAATTCTTTCAAAATATGAATAACATCTAAGGAATGTACACACCCAGAACCATCATCATGTGCACCTGTACCAATATCCCAAGAGTCTAAATGTCCTCCAACTAAGATGATTTCATCTGGATATTCACTTCCTCTTATTTCACCTATGACATTATAAGAAAGTTTAGGTTTCAAATTTTCACAAGTCGTCTTAAAGTATAATCTGACTTTTTCTGATTCCATTGCTAATTCTAACTTATCCGCAGCCATAGTACTGATGGCGATGGCAGGACATTCGTGTCCATCTCTATAAACCGTAGAACCTGTGTGGGGGACATCATCTGTTTTATTGGTCATGGAACGAACTACTGCACCTACTGCACCATATTTAGCTGCCATAGTTGGTCCAAAGACCCTTTGACCAGCAGCTTTTCCATATGCAGCAAAAGTACTCACTTGTTTTTGGTCAAAAGCACCATTAAAAAACACTATTTTCCCTCTTAATCTACCTTCTTTACCTAGCTTTTCTGCTTCATCTAAATCTTGAACCTTTACTACTTCTGCTGAAACTCCTTGTTCTCCAGTACCGATTGAATTTCCTAGGGCAGTACAATTGAGGGCAATAGTTCCCATTCTTTGAGAAATCATATTACATTCTTCCTTGCCACCTCTTACCCAGTGTGGAACGATACAAGGTTGTAACCAAACCGTATCCATATTCAAGGAGTCCATTACTTGGCGAGTATATTCTACCGCTGCTGCTGCTTGAGGAGAACCACTTAATCTTCCACCAATTCTTTTGGTCAAATACATTAACCAGTCATAAGCTTGACCTTCTGTTAATGCAGTATCATAAATAGACCTAATAAAAAAGGCATCTTTATCTGTTTCTTCTTCTTGTGATGAAACTATATTTATTGATAATATTAAAAATAATAATGTGAATAATCTTTTCATGATATATGATTTTTTTGTAAAAATACATATATCATTTATTTTTAATAATATTTAAATAAAAAAAGAGTACTACCTATTCAAGTAATACTCTTTTAAGATTATGTTTATAATTAAAAACAACAATACTATTTTTCATTACAAGTATAACCACTATTTCTCAAATTGGTAACATAATCATCAATACTACCTGTTGTTAAAGTGGTATTGGCTTGCCCACCTACAGAAGAAGAGATGGTTAAATCATCACCATCAGAGCAAATATTTTGAATATTTTCTAGTCCTGATATAGTACCAGTACATTCATAGCAAATTTCTTTATTGCAAGAAGATAAGATGAATAGAGATGCTAAACAAAACAAAATAACTATATTCTTAAATTTCATAATGATACAATTTAAATTCAATTAATTTTGAAACAAAAATAACAATACATTTTTATTGTCTTGTATATAACGAATTATTTATATAAAATATTGGTACAATTAATGAATTATAGTTTATACGCTATAAAAAAAAATGCTTTCCGACAAAGGCTGTCGAAAAAGCATTTCTATCAAGATTATAAAACTTCATTTTATGAGCATTTAAAAACACCCTTAAAGTTAACGAATCAAGTTTAAAATAATTACATTTCTAAATCAGAAAAATCTAATTTTAATAAAATTTTAAATTATTTAAATAACGTCTAATACTTTTGAAACTTAGTAACACCTGTTTCATTTCCTTGTGTCCAACGGATAAAATATAAGCCTTCTTCCAAATTTTCAACATTTATACTATGTATATTTCTTCCTTTTACAACATCTAATTCATCTTCTAAAATGACTTGACCATTAATATTAATTAATTCAATTTTTATATTTTGATTTTTAATACTAAATGCATCAATATTGAGTAAATATGTAGTTGGATTAGGAAAAGTATGTAATTCGAATTTAGACAAAAATTCTACTTGTCTTACACCTAAATTCTCAGTGGTTTCATCTAAATCTACTTGAATTAATCGATAATAATTCATACCGGGATGGGGAGCGTGGTCTTTAATACTATATTTCAAAGTCGTTTGTGAGTTTCCTGCTGCATTTACTACTTCTAAGGTTTCAAAACGAATTCCGTCATTACTTTTTTCTACAACAAAGTAAGAACTATTCGTTTCTGTAGCTGTATACCATTCTATATTTACGCCATCTTCAAATACTTTTACATTAAAATCTATTAATTCTACAGGCAAAGACGTCTGGGGAGTTGCCCTATCGGATGTCAGCAACTCCTTACGACGTATAGAATTTGATAGTACGACAATCATTCTATCTCTTTGATCTTCTGTAAAAATATTCATACAATTATCATAAGTATAATCCATATAATTTTGAACCATATCTAAACTTCCACAAGAATAATGTGTAGGGCATCCAAAATTAGCTCCATCAGAAGATGGTGTATCTGCACAATGATCATCTTTGGTACAGTCTCCATCACCCCAAATATGTCTAAGTCCTAAAAAATGCCCCAGTTCATGAGTTAAAGTTCTACCTTTATTATAATTAGCATAGCCACCTGTAGCTGCGTGGTTAGGACGCTCTGTACTTCCTACAGATTTATACAAAATCACTAAACCATCTGTATTAGCTGTACCATTAGGAGTAATCCCTATTAATCCACTGGCTTCAGGAAATTGAGCAAAACCAAGTACACCTCCAGATATATTACAAATCCAAATATTCAAATATAGTTCTGGGTTCCATTGTGTAGCAGGCTTTAGCGTACTATTAATAAATGACTTACTAAAAGCTGAAGTACCATATCCCAATGCAGCAACATTAATTCTATTAATTCCTGGTTCTACTAATTCATTATCTGTTTCATCATATAAAGCAGCTTTTAACCTGATACCAGTATCAGCACCTGCTGGATGATTATTATATCCACTTGTACCTGTAGTTTTTGCTAAGTCATTATTTACTTGCTCTAATTGTTCATTAATATAATTAGCACTTATATTCGTACCAACTCCTACTGTTTCTCCGTAATGTAAAACATGAAATACCACAGGTAACTCGTAAAGTGAAGACCCCGAACCTCTTAATGCTAATAATTGAGATTTTTTTTGATGCATCCACTCTTCAAATTGATTTGCATCTTGGATAGCGTGGGGATTCATCTCTTCAAATCCACATCTAATTTCTTGATCAAAGGAATAATCCTGAGCATATGCCTTGGGCATAGTCCATAGAAAGACTATACACAAAAGGTAGTAAAAACCTTTCATAGTTAATGATTTAAGTTAAAAAAATGAGTAATGAGTATTATCGGAATAAATTAATGAAGAAAATCATTAGGAAGTGAGATATTTCGCACAATTGTAATTCAAATATAGCATTATTAAATGGTCTTAACCAAATATAAATTGAAAAAAATGATATATTTTTTATCGTAATATTTAAATTCTAAAACAAAAAGAGTTCGAGTTTTTAAAAAAAACCCGAACCCAATACTATAAGAGGGAGTAATAGTATTCTAAATAAGATAAAGGTGATTACCAATTTAGGTTTCAACTCCCATGTCATTTATTTTGTGACAAAGTAAAGTTAATGATTTATTTTTAAAATTTATATACTTTATAAGTAAATATTAAATACCATCCAATTATTAGACGTTATTACGAAAAATTGATTATAGTTAAATTGCCTTTTTAATGATATTCTTCGTTATTCCTCTCAACCATAGCTAAGGCT
>JAHDBK010000415.1 GCA_020630455.1 Saprospiraceae bacterium | reverse complement strand
AGGCATATTTTCTGGTATAGACATCAACTTGTACTTCATTAATAATTGAGCGGTAGCTACGACGTCTTTTTCACAATAAATAGTGATGCGTTCTAAGTCATCATCTTCCCAGAATACTTTTCCTACTTGACTTCCGTCAATATCATCTTTAGGAGTAGGAATATTGAAAACTTGAGTTAGAACACTTAATTTAGTATATGCTTTATAATCTCCAAATTGCCATAATAACATCGTATCTAAAAAATAAGCTATCTCCCAAGGCTTTTTTCCTGCAATGTCTAATAATCGAGGGAGTTTTATTCCATTTATCAACATTCTTCTGCATATATAAGGCATATCAAACTCCTTGATATTATGACCACAGATATAATGTTTATTAGGATTATTATAATATTTATTCATTAAATCAGCAAAATCGGATAAGAGGACTTTTTCATCTCTATTAGCAAATGATTTTACTCTTATTTTAGATTCACCATCTTGAATATTTAAGAAGCCAACAGAGATACAGATAATTTTACCAAATTCAGCATAAATCCCTGCTTTATTATATGATGCTATATATTCTTCATCTGAAATTTCTTCGGGGCTTTTCCTAAGTACTTGCTTGGCTTTTAATTGCCAATTGGCCAGTGCATCTTCAGGTACATCTTCATAAGATGGGTATTGTGGAACCGTCTCTATATCCAAGAATAAAACATTGGAAATATTTACATAATCTAACATAGTATTTAATTTTTATATAAATGTAATATTTTATAGAGTTATTATTAATAGAAATATGAGCTTTATTTTATTAATAATAGATGTTATTACAAAAAATTGATTATATCTAAATTGTCTTTTTAATTTTATCCTTCGTTATTCCTCTCAAACATAGCTAAGGCTATGCTTTTCGAGTAATGCCTCGGCTATAATTAAAAATACTAATTTATCTTTCATAAAAAACTTTTCGTAATAACATCTAAAACAAAAACGCCTTCCAATAAGGCTATTGAAAGACGTTTTATTTTTATGAAAAACTACTTACTTACTCTCTATTTTAATGTAGTGGGACAAACATAATCCGTTCTAGTAATATTTGTTTTTTTAATGGCATTATAACCACCAGCTACATCTATTAAATTGTGAATGCCTCTAGACTTTAAAATTGAGGCTGCTATCACAGAACGATACCCACCAGCACAATGAACATATATATCTTCTTTATAACTTAACAACTGAGGTATAAAAAGGTTCAAATCGGACAAAGATATATGTTCTGCATTTTCAATATGTTCTGCGGAATACTCTCCAGGTTTCCTAACATCTACTATTTGAATTTCTTTATTTTGCTGCCATCTGGCTTCTAATTCACTAGCAGGAATAGACTCTAATGTATCCATTTCTTTTCCTTCATTTTTCCAAGCATCAAATCCTCCTTTCAAGTATCCAATAGTATTATCAAAACCTACTCTAGACAATCTAGTAATGGCTTCTTCCAATTGGTTTTCGTTGACAATTAATAAAATGGGTTGCTCTACATCTACTAATAACTCTCCTACCCAAGGAGCAAAACCACCATTTAAACCAATAAAAATAGAACGAGGAATATGCCCTTTAACAAATTCTCCTTGTGTACGAACATCAAGCATTATAGCTCCTGTTTCATTCGCTGCTGTTTCAAAAGCATTTGGACTAAGGGCATGCGTTCCTTTTTTAATAATATCGTCTATACTTTGATAGCCTTCTTTATTCAATTTCACATTTAATGGGAAATAAGCAGGTGGCGGTAATAAACCATCTGTTACTTCTTTAATGAATTCTTCTCTAGTCATATCGGCTCTAAGAGCATAATTCATTTCTTTTTGGTTACCCAAAGTATCAACTGTGATTTTCATCATATTTTTTCCACAAGCAGAACCCGCTCCGTGAGCTGGATATACAACCACATCATCTGCTAAAGGCATGATTTTATTCCTCAAACTATCAAATAAAATTCCTGCTAAATCTTCTTGGGTTATATCATCAGATTTTTGAGCTAAATCAGGTCTCCCTACATCACCTAAAAACAAAGTATCACCAGAAAAAATAGCATGATCTTTTCCATTTTCATCGATTAAAAGATAAGTGGTACTTTCCATCGTATGACCTGGGGTATGTAATACTTTTATTTGGACATCACCTAATTGAAAAACCTGATTGTCTTCCGCAATAATTGATTTGAATTTTGGATTTGCATTGGGTCCATAAATAATTGGAGCACCTGTTTTTTCAGATAAAGTCACATGACCACTTACAAAATCTGCATGAAAATGCGTTTCAAAGATATATTTAATTGTCGCATTATCATTTTCAGCTCTTTGAAGATAAGGATTTACCTCTCTTAATGGGTCTATTATTGCAGCTTCTCCATTGCTTTCTATATAATAAGCTCCTTGAGCTAAACATCCCGTATATATTTGTTCAATTTTCATATTAATAATTTTTAAATATTCTATTTATAGTGCAAATTTATATACATAAATAACAACAAATGGTTACAGAAGTTACACTTTTTTAAATATGCTCTAAATTCTTTCTATTACTGTTGCAATTCCCATTCCTCCACCTATACTCATAGTTACCAATCCTGTTTGTAGATTTCTTCTTTCTAATTCGTCTAACAAGGTTGATAATAATATTGCCCCAGAAGCTCCTGCTGGATGTCCTAAGGCTATTGCTCCACCATTAACATTCAATTTAGCATTATCAATCTTCATTTTTTCTTGGAAATATAGTACTGCTGACGCATAACTTTCGTTGACTTCCCAAAGGTCAATATCTTTAGCATTCATTTTAGCATATTCCAATGCTCTTTCAACTGCAGGTATTGTTCCCGTTAAATTAATTGTTGGTTCTACGCTTACTGTAACAGCTGATAAGATTTTAGCCCTTGGTTTTAATCCTAATGCTTTTCCTTTTTTGCTTGTACCTAAAAGTACTACTGAAGCACCATCTACTTGAGCGGCACTATTACCTTGAGTATGATAATGTTGAATATAATCAATAAAAGGATACTTACTAATGGCTACAGCATCATAGCCCATTTTGCCAATTTCAGCATAACGAGCTTGAAATTTTGATAATTTTTCTAGACTTAAATCATTATTAATTCCTTCATCTTCTCCTAGAATCACTAAACCATTTTGGTCTTTTACAGGAATAACAGAATTTTTAAAGTAACCATTTTTTTGAGCAAGAGCCGCTTTTTTATGTGATTGTAAAGCAAATTCATCCAACATCTCTCTAGTATAATTACGTATAGTCGCAATCAAATCAGCACTCACTCCTTGCGGAATATTCCCAATCATAGAAACAACTGAAGGGTCATAAAACATAGCACCACCATCAGCACCTGCGGGAACTCTACTCATACTTTCAACTCCACCTGCTAATACTAAATTGCCCCAACCAGCTCTAATCTTCATCGCTGCTAAATTTACGGCTTCTAAAGCCGAAGCACAAGAACGATTCAACTGCATACCAGGAATAGATTGATGCCAATTGGAATATAAGAGAGCAGTCTTAGCTATATTCGCTCCTTGGTCGGCAATAGGAGTAACACAGCCTAAAAACAAATCATTAATATTTTCAGTAGCTAATTGGTTGCGTTCTCTGATAGCATTTAGTACTGTATGAAGCAATTGAATAGGTTTTGCTTCATATAAAGCACCATCGCTATTTCCAATTCCTCTAGGGGTTCTAACTGCATCAAAAATAATGGCTTCAGTCATTATATTATAATCTAATTTTAAAATGCTCTAAAAACAAATAAAGATAAAGAATACTCTTTATCTTTACTTATTTTATATGATTAATCAATTATTCTATATCTACCTTATCCTCTTCTTCCTCTAAGCTAGGTGCTATAGGTTGAGGAGGTTCTTCTTGGAAAGGTCGTTCTCCTATGAGTCTTTCAACATCATTTTTCAATAGAACTTCTTTTTCCAATAATCTTTCAGCAAGGGCGACTACTTCTTTTTCTCTATCTTTTAATAATTGTTTTGCCCTTTCATATTGTTCATCAATCATCTTTCTTGTTTCTTCATCAATCATTTTTGCAGTATCTTCAGAATACGGTTTTGCAAATTGATTTTGATTTTGCATATCATAAAAAGAAACATTACCTACTTTATCATTCATACCATAAACAGC
>JAHDBK010000414.1 GCA_020630455.1 Saprospiraceae bacterium | reverse complement strand
AAAAGGGTATTGAGGTTCATATCGTCTTCAATGATATTCAAAGAAAACCATGTCCAACCTGTAAAAGTAGGAATTGTTTGTCTTCTTCTTTCAGCAGTAAGTTTTTCTGGATTTAATATATCTCCATGATCTGCATCTAGTTCAAAAGTGTAAGTTTCTATAATAGGAAATCGTCTCCCTTGACCATTTTGATACACGAAACTTACTTCTAATCCATTATCCTCTGTATTTCCACAAATAGAGATAAAAGCTACCACATTAGCTGCTAATGGATTAACTTGAAGGTCTGCATAACCTCTATGTTCACCATCTACAAATATAAGAATAGTACCGTTAGTATTACTAACAGGAATTTCTCCTAAACAAAGTGTAGCAGTAATCGTCATCGTCCCCTCATATCCCATACATACACCACCAGGTTCTTCTACTGTTACTAATACACTGTCAATGGCTGTACAACCATTAGCATCTGTTACAGTCACTATATAAGTGGTCGTGTTTAATGGAGAAGCAATTGGATTAGCAATGGTAGAGTCAGAAAGCGTTTCCGCAGGTGACCAAAGGTAAGTCCCTCCACCTGTAGCTTGAAGTGTTGTACTATCTCCAAGGGTAATGGTCACATCCTCACCTGCATAAGCCGTAGGAAGGATTACATTGATTTCCTCACAATAAGATAAGGTATTACATTCTGTTGTGAATTCAGCACAAACGGTATTTAAACCTTCACTTAAAGTATGACTAAATGTAGGACTACTATCATCACTATACCCTACAATAATGTCATTTATTCTCCAGTTAATTGCATAATAATTAGTAGTAGATGCACCTGAAAGAATCACCTGTGGTGTAAATACATAATCTGCACAGTTATTAGTGTAGGTAAAATATGCCTCATCTATATAGCCTCCCTCTTCGCATGGAATATCAATACTTTCAGAATAAGTGCTAGCTTCACAAGCCCCTTGAGTTACAGAAAGTTTTATCATACCCCAATCACAGGTAAAATGAGGTTCAAAGTAGGCAATGGTGCTATCTGCATTATAAGTTAATATATCCCCATTAATAGATATGGAAGTTCCGTAATTCATACTTTCAAATGTCCAATCTAAAGAAGTTGCTCCATCTCTATCAAAACTTATTTCAAAACCATTAAGACCGCCACATGGATCATGATTAATAAGCGTCACATAATGAATGATAGGATTTAGATTGCATGATTCCTCCACTATTACCACTACATCGTCTGTAGCTGTACAGCCATTAGCGTCTGTTACCGTTACAGTATAAGTGGTGGTGGTGCTAGGAGTTGCCACAGGATTAGGACTAGTAGGGTCGGAAAGTGATTCCGCAGGTGACCAAAGGTAAGTACCTCCACCTGTAGCATTGAGTGTAGTGCTTTCACCTGTTGTGATAGTTACATCTTCACCTGCATAGGCCGTAGGAAAGGTTAGATTTATATCATGGCAATAGGTTTTGTCTCCACAAGAATTACTTGCAGTAGCACATAGGGTGGTTGAACCCGCAGGAATATCTAGTGTGATGATTTCATCTGCTGTACCCGTAGCTATAACAGAGCCATCTATAGTATAACTTATCGTTGCAGAGCCTTCTCCTGTATTAAAAATAACTTCAGGTGTAATAGTGTAGTGTAAACAATCGCTATTAATGATAAGATTTAGGCTATCAATCGTTCCTGTTTTATCTAAAGGAAGGGTAGAACCAAAAGTATAACGCCCTGTACATGGGGCTACTTCTTTTAAAACCAAAATATAAATATTAGTAGGATTATTTACAAGGACAGGTGTACCTCCAAATGCTTCACCAAATAGGAGTTCAGTACTAGTAGAACCAGGGGCAGGTGTAATATTTTGTAATAGATTGCCATTTTCATCTTCAATGCACCATTGCCCACCACCTGTATAGGCTGAGCCAAATGTAAGCGTAATAGACAAGTTCGCATCTTCTTCACAAGGAGCGGTATCTTGTATGTTTATAGCAAATGGATTAGTATATTCATAGCACTCTTTAGTCGGAGCTACAATATTAACAGTATAGTCTTCTGCTTCTCCACAGCTATTTTCAGCACAAGGGCCAGCAGTGACTTGCAGTGTAGAACGAACACGTAGTCTTTTAGATCCTTCTGTTACAGTAGTTGGAATGGTGAAACTTTGAATTAAAATATCTCCAACAAGACTAGAGTAGGCACTAAATATTTTTTCAGTAGTATCATCAAATACGCCATCGTCATTATAATCAATCCATGCCTCATACCAAGTATCAGGAGAAGCATCAATTGAATTATAAACGGTCAATTCATAACTTTCACCAAGTTCTAAGTCAGTTGATAAAAAAGTGTAGTTGTGATAGGAAACATTATTAGGACCTCCAGTATTAAGGTTAGAAATATCACCTAATTCAACTCCATTGATATAATTGCCTAGAGGTTCATTCCAAAAAGTATAATCAGGAATACAATAGTTAGAATTGTCCCCTACTATATTAATGGTATAGTCTTCGGTTTCTCCACAACTATTTGAACCACACTCTCCAGCAGCAGCAAGTGTAGTAGAACGAACCCTTAACCGAGTATATCCTATATCAACAGATGGATGAATATCAAAACTTTGAATCATGATGTCTCCAACAGTATTAGAGTAAGCACTAAATATTTTTTCAGTAGCCTCATCAAATATCCCATCTCTATTATAATCAATCCATGCTTCATAATAGGTATTAGGTATATAATCATCTGAAGCATGTACCTTTAATGTATGTGTACTGTATTTGTCCAGTTCAATTTGATGTGTAGCGGTATAATCTTGGTAAGAAAAATGATTGTAAGGTGCTCCAGAGTCCAGATTAGAAACACTGCCTAGTTCTACGCCATTGATGTAATTACCTAGAGGTTCAGTCCAATAAATATAATCTGGATAACAATAACCATAAGTACGGAACGGCATAATATACACGGTATAATCTTCGGTTTCACCACAAGAAGAAAACCCACAAGCACCAGCAAGACTTGCTGCACTAGAACGAACTCTTAGTCTAGTAGGGCCTTCGACCGCATTAGTAGGAATGAATACAGAAGCATTTAATATCGCATCATGAGCATTGCTATACTGTTCCATTATTTTTTCAGTAGCCTCATCAAATACCCCATCTTGATTATAGTCAATCCATGCCTCATACCAAGTATCAACTACTGTAGTTGAAAATGGAGCATTAGTGGCAGTACCTACGGATAGGGTGTAAACTTCTCCTATATTGAGTGTACTAGATACTCTGCTATTAGTAGATAAAACGACATCCGAATCCGTATAGTCAAAATAAGAAGGATGGTTTTGAGGACTACCTGAATTCATATTGCTAATTGTTCCAAACTGTACGCTATTGATGTAATTATCTATAGGAGTATTCCACCATTCATAATTAGGTACACAGTATTTAGGAGCATTACAGGATTTATCTGTTGGAAAGAAGATTGTTCTACAAAATTGGGTTTCAGGAGGGTTGCCTTGTATATTGACACACATCGTTGCATATGATGTATCTACAACATTATAAAGATAGGTGGTTGGATCCCAACAGTAACCATCTACAACAGCATTACAAGTAGTAGGGTCATAAACAACAGGTGTAGTTCCTAGATAATCGCCATTAAATGTCCAATCTACATCAAATGATATAGTTGCACCTGCTGCTGTTCCAGGAGCTGCGGCAAGACTAAGGTATATATCTTGTCCATTAGAAGTTTCATCCACACAATAGTCAAATACAACACCACTATCTGCATGAATTAAAAAAGGAATAAGAAAAAAGGAAAGTAAAAGGTAAAGTTTGTTTTTATGTGTACACATAGTTTTAGACATTGTAAGTATAGTTGGACTACGATGCTATACTTGGTTTTAGGAATATGCCCAATCCATCATAAAAGATATAAGATTGGCAGTAAAATTCCCCTTCGTAGTAAGGGCAGGCAGATTTTCAATCAAGCATTGAAAATCTATTGCATAGTCCAAGTTGTACACACTTTATTTTCATGGTTTTTTAAAAAGGCAGGCCTAAACTTAAGTTTATCATTTAGGCCATGCCTACTCACAACTGTATCTTTTGTTTTGTCGAATAGGAGCAAAAAATATAGTTGCTAGAACCATTTTATTTATTAACCTACTTATTGATTTGATAGCG
>JAHDBK010000413.1 GCA_020630455.1 Saprospiraceae bacterium | reverse complement strand
TTAAGGAAGGAGAACCGTATTCAAGAATCAAGAAGATAATCTCGGTAAATATCATTTATTTCAATTTAGGACAGGGATTAGATTATGTATATAAAGGAGAGACAAAATTCTTTGGCTTGCATAAACAAGATGAATTGGAACTAAGCCCCAGCCAAAAGAAACTATTTGGGAAAGAACGAATAGAAGAATTGTATCCAGAAATCTACTTGATAAAGGTGAATCAATTCAATGATTTAGCAAAAGATAGTTTAGATGAGTGGATATATTTCTTCAAGAATAGTGAGATAAAAGATAGTTTTCAGGCAAAGGGATTAAAGGAAGCGAATGAGAAATTAAAAGTAGCGAACTTACCAGAAAAAGAACGAAAATCCTATGAACGGTATTTGGATAATTTACGTTATCAAGCGAGTCTAGCAGAAACGATGAAGTTTGAAGCAGAGGAAAAGGTTAGAAAAAAAGAACGACTTGACTTAGCAAAGGAATTTAAAAAGAATGGGGCATCAATAGAACTTATAATGAAATCAACAGGATTAAGCCAAGAAGAAATTGAGGCTTTGTAAAAAAGCCTGTGTACAACAAAGGCTATAACGCCCATACTCCGCTTCGCTTCTTACGGCGCATAGCCGAATCGTTCCATGCAAGCAAAAGAAAAAATGAAGACTATACTTTCAATCATATTACTACTGTCAATTCCGTTTTTAAAAGAATACAGTCTTTTGGATTGGAAAGAAAACCCAATTCCAAATAAGGAAAAAATAGAAAGACTAAATCATTACAAAAAGAAAAGTTGGAAAGTATTTAATAAAGAAAATCTACCCTTTGCTAGGGTAATCGATTATTCTAAATCTCGAATAGAAAAAGAGTTGCCTATAGATATAGCACCCAAGGAATTTTCTGAACTGAGTTTTCACTTTAATGGAAATAGAGTTTTCCAAAAATTAAAGGATGGATGGTTAATTGGTTTTGACAATGGAGAATGGGGCGGTGGATTATATTGGTATGATAACAAGGGAGAGACAAATTATAAAATCAACAACGGAAATATAAATGATATTTTTGAAATCAATAAGGAAATTTTTGTTGTAGAAGGAATAGCACATTTAGATATTTCAGGAGGACAGATTTACAAAATAATCCAAGAGGATGACAAGTGGGTAGAAGAACTTTTTATTACTTTACAACTTGCACCCCAAGTAACAATAATTGATAAATCTAATAATTTTATTATTTCTAATTCATCTCAAATAATTAAGATAGGTTTAGATAAAAAGATTGAAGAGTTAATCCCTAAAGATAAATGGAATGGATGGATTTATTCCAACTCGATGATAATTCATGAAAATGATTTATATGTAGGAATGAGAAGTGGTATAATGAAAATCGATTTAAATAAAGAAAAAGTCTGTAAATGGCTAACTAAAAAATAAAAAACGCCAGCATGGAACAAAGGTTATATGTCCATACTCCGCTCCGCTCCGTACGGCATATAGCCGAGTCGTTCCCTGCAAGCAGAAAAAATAAACATGAAACCAACGAAAGAAGAAATCAAAAAATTAACTGATTTACTCCTAAAAGAGTATAAAATATCAACACGATTCCTCAATATTCTGATTGATGAATCTGGAAGTTATTCTCAATTGACTGATGTAATTGGAAATAATCTAAGCAATGAAGAAAAGATAAGGTTGCTAATAAATCAGAAAGAGTCACTATTGTTTTCAGGGTCTGCAAAAAGAACTATTGAATTAAGGGGAAAATTAATCGAAAAATTACCCGTCAAAACAATAGATAAATTGTTCGATAAATATTGCACGACTGGTGGGAAGTCCAAATCTCATAAAGTAAAGAATCTTGCAAAAAAGAGGTGGCATTCTGGGAAATCTTGGGCTTCAACTTTTGTAAATGAGTTAAAAATACCAAAAGTATTTGCAGGTGTAAAAAAAGAAGGTAAGCTACCTCTTATTGAGGATATTGACCCTTTTGTAACACCTCCTGCTTTGACAGAATTTCAAGAAGAACTGAAGAATAACCTCCTTACCATATTAAACAAAGAAGGAGATAAAACACGTTGTATCGTTTCCTTGCCAACTGGAGGAGGTAAAACAAGAACTGCCGTTGAAGCTTTTATTGAATGGTTACAGCCAAGATTTGCAAATGGACAATATCTAATTTGGATTGCACAAAGCGAAGAATTATGTAATCAAGCTATTGAGTGTATTAGACAGTTGTGGGCATCAAAGCAATTCACCGAATCATTGAGAGTTTATAGATACTTTGGAGGTTCTGAATTAGAACAATCAGATTTGATTGGTGGCGTTGTCGTATCTTCAATAAATCAAATTAATAGTAGGATTAATAAAGACGAAGTCTTAAAGGAAATCGTAAGTAAAACTGGTTCAATAATAATTGACGAAGCCCATCGGGCAGCAACTTCAATGTACAGGAATTTCTTCCATTTCTGTAAAGAAATCCATTCGCCCAATCTATTCCCAATTTGTGGTTTAACGGCTACTCCTGGAAGGTCTTTTGGGAATACGCCTCTATTGGTTGAAATATTTGAGAGTAAGTTATTCACTCCTACATTAGGTGAAGAATTTGAAAATAATCCACTTGAATTCTTCAGACAAGAAGGATATTTAGCTCGTCCAGTTCCAAAACAAGTTTTTACAGATGTGGATATTCCAAGCCCTAATACTTTATTTGAAGAATCAAAAGAACAATTTTTTGCAAGGATGAATCAGGAAGTGGTAAGAGAGTTAGCCAAAAACAAAAAACGGAATAAAAAAATAATAAAGGAACTTCTAAGTATTCCTAAAGGACAACTAACATTAGTTTATGCTTGTACAGTTGAACATTCTGAATTGATAGCAACTGTATTAAACTACTACGGCAAAACTGCAACTTCAATTTCAGCAGATACTCCAAGACATTACAGACGAAAGTTGTTGGAGCAATTTAAAAGCGGGGAGATTCAATTTGTAATAAATTATGGCGTATTGACAACTGGGTTTGACGCTCCAAAAACTGAAAACATTGTAATTTGCCGACCTACTTTTAGCGAAATACTATATGAACAAATTGTTGGTAGAGGATTAAGAGGGAGTAAATTTGGCGGGACAGATAAATGTACAATAATTGATTTTTGCGACAATTATCATAGGTTTGGAGACCAACAAGCCTATAATAGATTTAGCGAATTTTGGAAATAAAAAGAAGCCAGCAGGGAACAAAGGCTAAAACGGCCATATGGGCTATGCGCCCATACTGCGTTTAGCCAGACCGTTGGCTGTAACCAAAAGAAAAAAATGACAAGAAAGGAACAGAATCGGGAAAAACTAAAAAAATGGAAAAAAGAACAAGAAATTAGTTTTCTAAAAACACTTCCATTACCCAAAAGAGTTTTTCAAAAATTAATGGATTTCTTAGATATTGAATTGGGTGCAAATTCTTGTCAGCATGATTATAGCTTATCAAATAAATTTCTTTTTAGATTTGAGACAAAAGTTGAAGACCATTTAGATTTTTTTATAAATCATGGAGGTGGATGTGATTGTGAAATTTTAGCAAATATGGATGAATTATTTGAGGAGCCAGCCTTAAATATAAATCCTCCAAAAAGGAAAATAAAAGAAGTAAAAATCACAAAACTTAATTCTTTAGAACTAAAAGACTTTGGAATAAATGAAATTCCTAAACCTTGGAAACTACGTGTAAAAGGAAAAAAGTATGAATTCATTTTAGGAAAGAATAAAGACATTGTGCTCAAGAAGGTCAAAGTAATTGATGATAAAAATTGGATTGACCCCTCATTTTGGGAGAAAAGGTGGAATCAATACAATAGAAATGAATTAGATGGTAAAAAGGAAGTAGAATATATAACTAACGATAGATATGAATTTGTAATAACGAAATCAAAAAAATGGTCTCCAACTTATGTATGGATACGCCCAAAAGTTTCACAAAAATGGTTACTTGAATTTCATACAAATTCTGTTAGATTAAAATCAGATTTGAATGACATAAATAACTTGTTGAATAAAATAAAAGAAGGCTAACAGCCAACAATGTGTATGACGTTCATTGCCAGCAAAAGCTGGCAACGCCGCATACACGAGCCGTTATAGCCAATTAAACTTATTACTAACTCAAGTTACGCACTGATTAAAAAATAAAATAGGAAAGCTGTAGTTTAGAG
>JAHDBK010000412.1 GCA_020630455.1 Saprospiraceae bacterium | reverse complement strand
TTAAAAATACTAATTTATCTTTCATAAAAAACTTTTCGTAATAAGGTCTATTAAAGAAAATTAATATTATTAATAAAATTAAAAATGCAAAGGTACATTTTATTTGAAGTTAAAAGAAATGAAATGATAGTGATTTATATTAATGTTTATTTTTTAGTTATTGAAGTTGTCTAAAGTTAACTCTTAGAAACTCTTAGACCTACTCAAAAACCATTGTGATTATTAGAAGTTATTACGAAAAAAACAAAAATCCTATTTTCTTAAAAAAAGAAAATAGGATTTTTGTTTAGAAATTGAATATTTAAAGGCTTACAATCTTAATATTTTTTCAAAATGAGTATAATTTCCACTTTCAATTTTAATAAAATACACTCCAGATGCTAGATGATTTACATCAATCTCTAGAGTCCCTCTTTTATCATTAGTAGAAGAATTATTATTCATAACTACTTGACCTAATTCATTCAAAATTTGAATATTAATTTCATTCGTATTTTCAAGTTGATAATCGATAAATACATTATTTTTAGCTGGATTTGGATAGATATTTACATGATTATTATCATTATTTAATAAAATAATATTAGAATACTCAAAAGAACCATCAAAATCAACCATTTTCAATCTATAATAATTACGACCTATTAATCGATTTTCATCTATAAAAGAATAATCTACTTGTTCTAAACTATTTCCAGTTGCAGTTACTTCACCTATACTTGTAAATTCTCTATTCGCTTGGCTAGAACGCTGTACTTCAAAATGAGATGAATTTTCTTCACTAGCAGTTGTCCAATCTAGTACGTTTGCTTTTCTTTCTGCCTTACCTGTGAAACTCATCAGTTCAACTGGTAAATTAAGATAGCCTTCAATTCTAACATTATCTACTCCAGCATACCATTGCCAGCCATTGCCATCATCAAAAATAAATTTAACTTGAAAATTAGCTGTTTTCGCTGTTGCACCATAAGCACTTAAATCGATAGAAGCTTGAGGATAAGTACAGCCCCAAGTACCACAATCATTTGTTGTAACATCTAACTCTGTTACCCAAGAAGTTCCATCAAATACTTGAACCCTAAAGAAACCGCCGTTTTCTATTCTATAATTATAATCAAAAGTAAGCACAGGAAACACATAGGAGCTCAAATCAATTACAGGAGAAATCAGTTCCATAATTTCACCACCATTATTATCAATATCATCATCATCAAAATGTGCCATACATGTACCATCTAAGTTCTGAGTACCTGCGATATTCGCACCATCATTATCAAAATCCCAATCGGCAGCACCATTAGAACCTAATGCAGTATTGGTCCATCCTGCAGGAAGAGAACAAGCATCAAAATCCTCATCCAATAAAACTACTGGTACGCAAGAGAAGAATGGAGTAGTATATGAACTATTAACACTTCTACAAATAGTAGGATTATCATTATCTGCAACATAAACTGTGGATAAGCTAAAATCGTTGGTTAAACCTGTAACGGTTACTGTTTGAGGACTAGTAGTATGAGCAAAAGAATAATCTGTTCCATCAATATTAACTGAAAAACCGCTTGCTCCTTCATTTGAAAATTCGACTTGAACCTCAAGGTCATGAGTTCCATTTACTCCATCACAATTGGTTTCTGTTATGGATAAGATATCTAAATTACACGCAGGTGTATAACCACACAATTCAAAATTATCAATACCTGCATAATATTCCCAACTATTTCCATCACTAAAGGTAAATCTAACATTAAAATTAGCATTTAAATCAGAATTAGGAACAGCATAACTAAAATGAGGATAAGTACAAGTACCCCACTGACCACAGTTGTTAGCGGTTTGATTTAAAACATTAACATAGGCAGAACCATTCCAATAATCGACATTGAAAAACCCTGCACCAAAAAGTCTAAAATTAAAATCAAATTCAATACTTACATCTTGATTACCTGTAAGGTCAATATTAGGAGAAATTAGCTCCATAACTTCTCCTCCGTCATTATCTATTGCATCATCATCAAAATAAGCCATACATGTACCATCAATATTATTAGCACCTCCTTGATTGGCTGCTCCATCATTACCAAAATCCCAATCTGCCGCACCATTAGCACCTGTAGCATTATTAGTCCAACCAGCAGGCAAGCTACAAGCATCAAAATTTTCACTCTGAAGGCTAGAACAAGTACATTCGCTTCTTGCTGCTGTATAAGTTGTTTGGTCATAACAAATACCAGAAGGAGTTGTATCATCCGATACGATTACAGGTATTCCTGCATTACCAGTAGAAGGCAATCCAGTTATCGTTACTGTTTGAGGGCTGGCTGTATAAGTCTGAGGGTAATCTACTCCATCTATATTTACAGTAAAATTACCTGAAGTAAATCCATGAGTTACAACAATTTCTAAATCATAGGTTTGAGTCCCTGAATTACAATTGACTACGTTTGTGCTTGTTATTTCTAAACCTGCGCTAATTACTGTAAATGTCGTAGCAGGTCCATAAGAACCACCACCACAATCATTTTGAACTTGAATTTCGTAAGTAGAACAAGGATTAAGGGGTACCGATGCAGAATTTGTTGTTTCTGTATTGGTATAAGTCCATGTATCTGTTTGAGCGAACCTCGCTCTAACTCTATAATTTGTGCCATTATCTGTCCAAGTTAAATCCGCTCCTGTAGAATTTATAGAACTTATAGTCATCCCACTAACTAAAGTATTATCACAAGCATCTGGAACACAAGTAGCCAAGCAAGTTCTACTACCTATATGATCACTTATAGTCGCTATATTATCAACTGCACATGCCTCAGCTCCAGTAGACCAAGCTACTGCCGTGGGGTCAACTACAGGATCCATTATTAATCTTGTTCTTCCTGGGGGGTCACAAGCACTTCCTATAGCATAATTATGTGGTGCATTAAAATTATGTCCAAATTCATGAGTAACCATTACCCTCATTGATTGAGCATTAGAAGTAAAATCTTGAAAAGCACTATACCTCGAACCAGAACATACCACTCCTACATATGCTATACCCACTGTACCACCATTAAAATCTCTGTTTGTCCAAATAGTTGAAAGGTCATAATTGACTGAAAAATTACCTGCATTTCCCCAATTCAAATGACTAGACAATAATGTTCCAGCATCTGTACTTGTAGTCCATTCGTCACAACCTTCACAAGCTATCATATATTGTTCAACTATTACAAATTCAATATCGCAGGCTGTACCTCCTGAACCAGATGCAAAAAATCCCGTATAATCTGCTTCAACATTATTTAATGTTGCAACGATATAATTTTGTAAGGCGGATATCGAGCCATATTTTTGAAACATAGAGTAGTCTGTTGCTACCGCATATTCTACATATTCACAACCACCAGCACAAGCTCCTTGACGTTGGTTATTCGAATGATTATGACTTATTATTCCAGCCTTTTGAATATCTGCTTCAGTAACACCACAAGCAGCGGTACCATCTGATTTTACATCTTTGACATTATAAACTACATAGACATCATTAGGTGCATTCTTTTTAAACCGATTTAATGGCTCTATAAAAAAATGCTCTGTTTCAGATTCCACCACAAAACCAAAAATAAAATGCTCATCAAATGAAAGTCTTACTTTATTCTGTGTACCTTTTACAAAGCCATAAAAGGGCTTAACAGTTGGTCTTTGGTTACTTTGGGTTTTTCCTTCTTCAGTTACTACAGTTGCTACATAATTGCCACCAATTATATCTGTATTTTCATACAATTCTAAATCCCAATCATGATTACCCAATCTAAATCTTATATCACTATTGAAATTTCTATTACGAACATACGAGAGCACTTCATCTGTAGGTAAGCTAAATAATTCGTAATCTTTAAAATCGGAATCTAATTCATTATATCTTGAATTGATTTCAGAGGCTGTAAAAACTTGCCCATAGGCATCAAAACTCAATAAAAAAAGAACAAGAATTAGGGAATTAGGCATTAGTATTAACCGTTGGAAAAAAGTAATGTTTAAAGACATGTTTTTATATTAAATTTAGTAATTATTTTGACGTTTGATTAAGAGCAACATCTTACTTAAATATCAAGAAACTTCTTAGGGCTTATGTAAATAACAATTTTTATTAGTTCTTGTTTCCTTAGTACACTGTAACATAAATAAAATTGCATTTTGAAAGAGCCTTTTGTTCTGA
>JAHDBK010000411.1 GCA_020630455.1 Saprospiraceae bacterium | reverse complement strand
TTTAGAGAATTAGAAAGAAATCGATATATGTATTTGTATAGATAAATATAATAAAAGCGTTTTTCGAATTATTCGAAAAACGCTTTTATATTTATTAGTGTTAATATTAAAAATAACAAAATTTCTTTATCAAACTACATTTCAATTTCCATTTTATTACAAATCTTTTGCATCAATTCTAGTATCTCTTTTAATGATTTACAATAATCTTTTACCATAAAAAAGTACTTGGCAGATTGTTTAAAACCTAGATGTCTATCGGCTAGTCCATTTACAGAAGCGATGAGTTGGTTAAAATGATCTGTTTCATAAAACTTGGATTGAGGATTAGAAATGAAATAACAGCGTAATTTTTGCCCCTTCCAATTCACTCTTTCAAATCCTAATGCTTTGGCATACCATCTTATTCTCAAAGCATCAAATAAATAGTGAACAGAGGAAGGAACTTTTCCAAAACGGTCTTCTAATTGTTCTAAAAAGATTTCAATTTCTTCTTCGTTTTCCAATTGGTCTAATTGATTGTACAAATTCAACCTTTCTTGAATATTCGTAACATAATGATCTGGAATATGCATTTCGGAATCGGTCTCAATCGTTACATCTCTTACATATTGTTTTTTGCCTTCTTCTTCATTATATAAATCCTTAAATTCTGTTTCTTTTAATTCTTGAATAGCTTCATCTAGAATTTTTTGATAGGTTTCATATCCAATATCTGCAATAAAACCAGATTGCTCTCCTCCTAATAAATTACCTGCTCCTCTAATATCTAAGTCCTTCATAGCAATATCAAAGCCACTTCCCAAATCAGAAAACTCCTCTAATGTTTGTAAACGTTTTCTAGCATCACTAGTTAAAATAGACAATGAAGGAGCAAATAAATAACAAAATGCTTTTCTATTAGAACGCCCCACTCTTCCCCTCAATTGATGTAAATCACTCATTCCAAATTGATGGGCATTATTAATAATAATAGTATTTGCATTAGGAATATCTAAACCAGTTTCTATAATATTAGTGCATAATAGCACATCGTATTTTTTATTAATAAAATCAATAAGCGTTTTTTCTAATTGCTTGGGTTCCATTTGACCATGAGCCATTGCAATATCTATATCTGGACACAATCTATTGAGAAGTGCTCGAATATCAGGTAAGCTTTTTACTCGATTATGCACAAAGAAGACCTGCCCTCCTCTATATATTTCATAATAAATAGATTCCTTTATTATTTCGTCATTAAAGGTGCGAATTTCAGTATGGATTGCTTGACGATTTGGAGGAGGAGTCTTTATGATAGACAAGTCCCTTGCTCCCATTAATGAAAATTGTAAGGTTCTAGGAATGGGAGTTGCCGTCAAAGTTAAAGTATCGACATTGACTTTTAAATTTCTTAATTTTTCTTTTGCGGCTACGCCGAATTTTTGTTCCTCATCAATAATTAATAATCCTAAATCTTTAAACCCTATTTTTTTATTTAACAAACCATGAGTACCAATCACTAAATCTATTTCGCCATTTTTTAATCCTTCAAAAATTTGACTTTTTTGTTTGGTTGTTTTGAAGCGATTGACAAAATCAACAGTTACACCAAATTCTTCTAATCGTTCCTTAAACGTTTGATAGTGTTGAAGAGCTAATATCGTTGTAGGAACTAATATCGCTACTTGTTTTCCTCCGATTATGGATTTAAAAGCAGCGCGCATTGCAATTTCTGTTTTTCCAAAACCTACATCACCACATATAAGCCTATCCATTGGATATTGCTTCATCATATCTGCTTTGACGTCTTGTGTAGCTTTAGATTGGTCAGGAGTATCTTCGTATAGAAATGAGGCTTCCAATTCTACTTGCATATAGCCATCTTCTGGAAAGGCATGTCCTTTTGTTGCTTTACGTTTTGCATATAATTTAATCAAATCAGCAGCAATGTCCTTGATTTTCTTCTTGGTTTTAGACTTTACTCGTTGCCAAGCGTCTGTTCCTAATTTATGCACTTTAGGAATTTTTGCTCCCTCTTTGCTGATGTATTTAGATATTTTATGTAATGAATGTATACTTACGTATAATAAATCATTATTTTTATAAACTAATCTAACACATTCTTGAATTTTACCATTGACATTTAGTTTTTGTAGTCCTGAGTATTTTCCAATACCATGGTCTATATGAGTTACATAATCACCAGGAACCAACTCCCTCAATAATCTAAGGTTTAAGGCTTTGGTTTTATTAAAACCTTTACGCAAGTTGTAGCGATGAAAACGGTTGAATATTTGATGGTCGGTATATACAGAAATATTTAAATCATTATCTATAAATCCTTCATGGATTACTTGAGTAACAGGATGGAATTGTACATCTGCTTCTAAGTCCTCAAAGATATGATAATAGCGTTCTGCTTGTTTGGCGTGAGGAACAAAGATGTAATTTTCAAATTTATTTTTATGATTTGATTTTAAATCATCTATTAATAATTGAAAATTTTTATTAAATGCCTTTTGTGGTGTGATATTATATTGAAGAACTAAATCCTTGTTAAAATGTATTTCTCTTCCTTTAAAAATAATATTATGAAATTTCTCTAAATCTTCAATTACTTCATCGGGTTGTACAAATGCCCTATCTTGTAATAAAGCTTTTCTATCGTCATCATCTTCTTCTAAATGAATATTATCAATAAAAGTCAAAGCCTTATCCATACAAACTTGAAGAGAGTCTACTAACATTTGGACATCTTTTATCCAAACAACAGCATTTTTAGGAAGTACTTTTAATAACGAAACCTTTTGAGAATTATCAAAGCTTTTATTAATATTAGGAACAATATATACTTCAGAAATATTTTTTTGAGATAATTGAGAAGTTGGGTCAAACAAACGAATAGACTCTACTTCTTCATCAAATAAATCTACGCGATAAGGCCAGTCATTTCCATAAGAAAAAATATCTATTATGCCTCCTCTTATAGAAAACTGCCCTGGTTCATATACAAAATCAGTTCTTTCAAAGCCATATTCTACCAAAATATCAGTCAAAAATTGAACATCAATATCTTCTCCTTTTTTGATGGTAATTCTATTTTTTCCTAAGATTTCTGGAGCCACTACTTTTTCAAATAATGCTTGTGGATAAGTAACTATTATTTCACCAATAGTATGCGAAGTTGTGATGCGATTAGTCGTTTCAGTCCTTTGTAAAATATTATTGCTATCCAAACGATGAAAATCGCCTGCTTGCCTAAATGAATCAGGAAACCAATAAATATCTTTATTACCGAATAAGACTTGTAAGTCCTCACGGATATAGGCTGCTTCGTCTTTATTTTCTGCTATGAAAAGGTGCATCCTAGGAGTATTCATATAAGTACCCGCCAATAAAAATGCAGACATAGAGCCTACTAAACCTTCTGGCTGTATTATTTTAGGAGATTCATCATTAAGTAAATCTGCCAATTGTAGAGTCCTTGCATCCTCTCTATAAATGGATATTATATTTTTTAAATTTTCCTGCAAAAAACTTTAATTTTATAAATAATAAAGAAATTTCTTTATTATTTAACTAATAAACTTAACTACAGCACAAAAATACTCATAATGATTAAAATACAAAATAGAAAAACAATCTATCCAAAATTGTTACCATTCAAAAGTATAAGTATACTTGAGTCCCCAGTGTATAGATGAAAAAAGAAGTGGATAATTAATATAGCTATTAATACGAGTATCTAAACCCCTCGAATAACTCCATACTAGTAAAGTGGTGTTTTTTGTTATTTAATGAGCATTACACCATTAAAAAAAGAAATTATATTCTATTTTTAGTTAATATTTTCATAAAATCACAATAAACGAAACATATATAATACTTATTAGCGTTTATATGGTATACAATATAGAAACAACTGAAAAATTCTTTTTGATGATTTACAGGTTCAGTTAATTAAACCGATGCAGAATGTTCTGCATCGGTTTTTTAAATTACTAGATGTTATTAAGAATTATTTTTTATAATAAATTCTATTAAATAATGTAGTTTTGTACCTAGAATCAAAACATACATTTTAATTTATTCTGGCTTATACTAATCCATAGTTAGAATGTATATTATAATTCTTTTGATTTTTAAATTAGACGAGGCATTTTTTAAAGGAATAGCAGGGCTATTGCTGAAAAAAATAACGAAGTATAATAAAAAAAGCAT
>JAHDBK010000410.1 GCA_020630455.1 Saprospiraceae bacterium | reverse complement strand
GGCCAACCTTTTCATTTTTAGGCATTAAATATTTTACTTTAATACCAGTATGAGCCCCTAATTTGTCATAGCCACCAAATCGATCACCATCTAATTGAGAAGCATTAAAACCTACTACTACACCTGCTTTGAACAAGCTGCTATTTGAATTGTCTTGGGCTTTAACACCCAAAGAAAATATTAATAATACAAGAACTATATTCAACTTCATTTCCATATTTGCTAAAAATGATGAACTTTACGTAATAAATGGATTGTTTAAAGTACGAATATAAGACTTAAGAAGGTGAAATATACTAAGCACAACTTGAAAAAGATTCAAGAATTATTAGAAGAAGTAGGTTATGAAGTTCGTTTTGAAAAAGGAAATTTTCAATCAGGCTACTGTTTAGTAGAATCTAAACAAGTCGTTGTCGTTAATAAATTTTTTGATACTGAAGGTAGAATTACTGTAATGTTAGACATTTTGTCTAAGCTTGGAGTGAATGTTGATAATCTAAGTCCAGATTCTGCTAAATTATTTAAAAAAGTGATCCTTAATTCTAAAGAAAATTCTGAAGTTTGAACATCAGTATTTTAGGGTCAGGAACTTCACAAGGTATTCCTGTTATTGGTTGCGAGTGTAAAACATGTACATCAACTGATCCTAGGGATCGTAGATTTAGGACATCATGTCTTATTGAAATTAATAACAAAAGAATTGTAATTGATATTGGACCTGATTTCCGACAACAAATGTTGGATTATGGTGGAAAGGAAATTCATGCTATCATTATTACTCATGAACACAACGACCATGTTGCAGGATTAGATGACGTAAGACCTTTCAACTTTAAATATTTCAAAGACATCCCTGTATATGGCTTACCTAGGATTAATAAGTATTTGAGGAATAGATTTGATTATATTTTTAAA
Source organism: Saprospiraceae bacterium (assembly GCA_020630455.1). GTDB lineage: Bacteria > Bacteroidota > Bacteroidia > Chitinophagales > Saprospiraceae > JAHDCE01. The sequence continues at coordinate 3,294 of JAHDBK010000410.1, read as the reverse complement.
GAGCAACAATATCCAGGAGCCCCTATGATATCACTTCATGATATTGAAAAACATCCTTTTACAATAGAAAATATTAAAATTACCCCCATACAAATAATGCATGGCCCCTTACCTATTTTAGGATATAGAATTAATGACTTTGCTTATTTGACTGATGTAAAAACAATTCCAATTGAAGAATTTAAAAAATTAGAACAACTAGAAGTTTTAGTTTTAAGTGCTTTAAGGTATAAAGAACATCATTCTCATCTTACTTTATTAGAAGCTATAGATTTAGCAAAAAAAATAAATGCTAAAAAAACATACTTTACTCATTTCAGTCATTTACTGGGCCCACATGAAAAAATTGAACAGCAATTGGATCATAACATCTTTGCTGCTTATGATGGAATGTCTATTTCGCTTTAAAAATATTAACCCGAATTTCTAAACAAGAAATTCGGGTTAATTATAATATTTAATGACGCTTATAGTTTATTGACTTATCATCATTTTTTTAGAAATACTACCATTTTCATTACTAATAGTATATACATAAATTCCATTCGCTAAATTAGAACCATCAAACTCAATTTGATTAGTTCCAGTTTGAAATTCATATGTAGAAGATGCTACCTTCTCTCCTAATAAATTATACACTGAAAAGTCATAATCACCACTTTTTAATGCTTCTATGCTAATTTGAGTAGTTTCAGAAAAAGGATTAGGGTTATTATCTATAGCACTTATTTCATTTGCTAAATCATTATTACTATTTGTACAAGAACTAGCTGCATTAAGAGTTATAGCATAAGGATCTAAAGGAAAATCGAATAAATTAAATGTTGGATCTGGCGGGAAATCAAGATTTATAGTTTGACTTATACCTAAGGCTGTTCCTTCAACCGCTAAAGTTATTGTAATCTCAAATTGTCCAGGTGTATTAGAAGCATCTGGGGTACCAATTATATTAAAACAACCTGATGCCCCTCCTGGAATTACACAACTAGAAGGGTCACATTCTCCATATGACAATCCTGAAGGAAGTCCTGAAACAGAAGCCACAGTTGCTTGTGTTACCCCCAAATTACCACCCGTCGGTAAAGCAAAACTACTAGGTACAACTACTGTAAATGTATAGCTATAAGATTCTCCAATACATGCTGGCAAATCTGGCACCTCTGCTAACCCTTCCAAATTTACTGAGGGTACAGGGTGTAAACCCCAAGTAGTTGCGGTAACATCAGTTGTACATTGCCCTGAAGCAAATACTGAAAACAGCAAAAAACAAAATATTGTAAATAAAGATTTCATATTCATTTAAAATTAGATGATTAATAGATAGATTAAATATAATAAAAAACAAGTGATTTAAAAGGTAGAGGTTACATTAAATTTAACTCCACTAAAAGCGGGTTCGTATCTACAAATACCACCAGTACAAACTATACCTTCAACTTGTTTTACATATGATAGACCAAACCTATTTGATTTATAATTATAAAATATAGATCCTGTTGGGTAATGTTCTACAGATCTCCCATTTGTTGGTTTAATATTTATCATATTAGAAACTGTTAAAATCCAATGAGGAGCAACACTAAACTCAGCTAAACCAAATACCCATTGACCATAATCTTGTTCTGTATGCATATATTGTGCTTCTACTCTGATTGATTTTTTCTTAGTTAACTTATATAAAAAATCAGCATAAACGACTTTAGTTTCTACTATCGGTACACCTGGTTTTTCTTCGTATATTTCTTGATTATATTGTAGGTATTGAAAGCCTGAAATAAGGCTATACTTTCTCGGTTTTCTATATCTCACATTGAAATGAATTTCTCTAAATAGATAGTCTTCATTAAATTCTGCAGCACCAATTTTATTAGGTAAAAATATTTGTCCAACATTTGCATCTAACACTGAGATATTACTATAATTCAGGTTAAAATTCAATGTTTTCTTTGGTGAATAATTAATATCTAATTGGAACGCATTCTCACCTATTTCTTGAGTAGCTGGATTATATCTCGATGCAAGCCTATAAGTATTTTGTGTATTCATTGGTGGTAAGAAATGAATATTTCCATTTATCCCACTTTCTAAAGGTGAAGTTTTGATAGTAAAATTCTCCGTTCTTTTATATTCTCCTGTTACACTGAATCCTTTTTTAGAATATCCTAAAGAAGTATAAGCAACATATCCATTCACATCTTCTAATTTTCCAGAAAATGGGTTATTAATTGCTTCATGAGACTTGAAAGCTCCTTCTACATACCACGAAAAATCTTTAAAAGTAAGGGTATTATAAATCGTTGAAGAATATACATTATACTTAGGAACAAAAGCATCTTCAGGAGCATATGTGTTGATTTGAGCAACGATTAAATTCATAGAAGCATCATCAAGCGTTCTGTTCACTACTCCAGCACCAGGAGCAAAAGATAACGATCCAGATTCATTAGACCAAAAGCCTTCTAATGCCAATCCTTTAATGATAGGACGGTATGCTCTAGCTACGATCTCTTCACTATTCTCTGCAAATGCTCTTCTTTGCCTTCCAGTAAACCCTTTAATTTTTAACTCTCCTGCATCTTTTTCAATTAGGTCATAGGTCAATCGAATACCCACTAATGCATTATCTATAAATAAAGGTCTTTGTTCAAAAGCTCTAAAAATAATTCCAGTTCCTATTTGATCATAAATATGACCTGTAGTTATGTCCAGTTTGTTGATTTTTTTATGGATTTGCCAAAAACCTATTCCTTGTGCAGAATAAGAACCAACAGGATTTTTTAGGTTTGAATTTTGGAATGCATCAAACCTTAAGGCAAAATCAAAACCTTTATAGCTATAGTTTAAATTTAGCCAAGCTTCTCCGCCTGTTAATTGGTTATCATATTGAGGAGTATTAGATGCTCCAATTGTTGAATCTCTTAAAAAGAAATTGGTATTAAGTTCTAAACTTCCAGAAAAACTTCCTTGGTCTTGAGCATTTAAAGGCATTAAACAAACACTCAATAAAAGAGTAAAGAATAAAATGTATTGCTTTTTCATTATAGATTGATCTTAAATAGACTAATTTTTGACCCACTTGAATGGCAATATTAATCAAAAAAAATGGATAGGTCTATAAAAGGAGATAGGAGTTGTCTGCTTTGATAAGCAATTGTATAAAAATTAAAAAAAATACATTTTTATATTGATTTTTAATAAATGCAAATGTATATTTGCAATCCCATTTAAAGAAATGGACATTTTAGGGCGATTAGCTCAGTTGGTTCAGAGCACCTCGTTTACACCGAGGGGGTC
>JAHDBK010000409.1 GCA_020630455.1 Saprospiraceae bacterium | reverse complement strand
TTATTAAATGACGAACTAATTAATAATAAATAATTGACTCCTATTATTAAATATGAATTAAGCGAAAATGAACTATCATTTTTAAAGGATTCTTTTTACAATATTTCACATAATAATCATTGGAATAATATTGTAAAAGAATATCAAAATAAAAGTCGCCATTATCATAACTTATCGCATATTTATTCCATGTTACAAATCATTGACAATAATAATATTGATAAAACTCATGATATAATTTTGGCTATTTTTTATCATGATATCGTTTATGATTCTACCCAAAAAGACAACGAATTGCAATCTGCATTGTCTTTTGAAAGAGACTTTGCCGACATATTAACTGACCAACAAATTAAATATATTAAAGACTTAATCATTTCTACTCAAAAACATATTCCTATTGTAAATAATAAAGAAAACTCTTTATTATTAGACATAGATTTGGCTATTTTAGGAACAGACAAAACTACCTACAATTGCTATACTGAAGCCATTCGCAAAGAATATCATTGGGTTCCTTTAGAACTATATGTTAGCGGTAGAAAGAAAGTATTAGAACAATTTTTATTAAGAGAAAAAATATATTATACATCGTATTTTCATTCGCTTTGGGAAGCTAAAGCAAGAGAAAATATTGAAAATGAAATCAACACTTTAAATAATCAAATTTTAAATTAAATAATTTAGCCATGACGAACAAAATACCAGCTTTTTTATTAGTATTAATATCAATAATATTTCTAAATTCTTGTGAAATGCCAAACAATTCAAATAATGGAAATTCAGGAAAACCAATAGACCTCAATTACCCATTAACACAAATGGATACAACTGTCGTCGACACCTATTTTGGAGAAATCGTGAAAGACCCATATCGCTGGTTAGAAGATGACCATTCTGAAGAAACTAAAGCTTGGGTTACCGCCCAAAACGATTTGACTTTCAAATACTTAAATAACATCCCTTATAGAAAAAAAATAGCTGATAGATTAGAAGAACTTTGGGATTATGAAAAATTTTCTACACCTTTTAAAGAAGGTGATGCTTATTACTATTTTAGAAATAGCGGCCTACAAAACCAATCGGTAATGTATGGAACAAAAAACTTAGAGGAAGAAGCTCAAGTTATTTTAGACCCTAATACTTTTTCAGAAGATGGAACTTCCTCTCTAGCAGGATTTGGATTTTCCGAAGACGGAAAACACCTCGCCTATGGTATTTCTGAAGGTGGTTCTGATTGGAGGACCATTTATGTTAAAAACCTAGAAAACGGAGAAAAACTATCTGATGAAATCAAATGGGTAAAATTCTCTGGTATTTCTTGGTTCAAAGATGGTTTCTTTTATAGCCGTTATCCAGAACCAAAAGAAAATGATGAATTATCTGGTTCTAATAAATTCCATGCTATGTATTATCACAAATTGGGTACGAGCCAAGACAAAGATGAACTAGTATATTCTAATCGTCAAAATCCTAAAACTAATGTATATGGTGGTGTAAGTGAAGACAAGCAATTTTTAGTCATTTCTACTTCTACTACGACTAGAGGCAATAAATTATACTTCAAAAATTTATCTAAAAATGAAGCTTCTTTCACGCCTATTGTTGAAAATGAAGAAAACGATTTTTGGTTTATTGATAATATTGATAAAAATCTATTAGTGTTAACCAATTACAAAGCACCTAATTATAGATTAGTAAGCATCAATACGAATAAATCAGGTGAAGATTTTTGGGAAGAAATCATTCCCGAAAGTGAGAATGTATTAGAAAGTATTTCTTTAGCTGGTGGCAATTTAGTGGCTCGTTATTTAAAAGATGCTACAAGTGTTTTAAAAGTCTTAGATTATAGTGGAAAATTCATTTATGATATAGAACTACCAACTGTTGGAACAGTTGGAGGATTTTCGAGTAAGGCAGATGAAAATATTGCTTTTTATTCCTTTACTTCTTTCAATTATCCTACTACAATTTTCAAATATGATTTAAAATCTAAAGAATCAACAGTATTCAAAAAACCCACTATAAAGAATTTCAATCCTGAAGATTATGAAAGCAAACAAATCTTCTACTCTAGTAAAGATGGAACAAAAGTACCTATGTTCATCGTCTATAAAAAAGGAACAGATATAACAAGTGGAGACAACCCTACCCTATTATACGGTTATGGTGGTTTCAATATCAGTATCAAACCTTCTTTTAGTATTTCTCGATTAGCCTTATTAGAAGCAGGAGGTATTTATGCTTCCGCAAATATTAGAGGTGGTGGTGAATATGGTCAAAAATGGCATGATGGAGGACGATTAGACAAAAAACAAAATGTCTTTGATGATTTTATAGCTGCCGCTGAATATTTAATTGAAAATAAATATACTTCTAAAGAAAAATTAGCTATTGAAGGTCGCTCGAATGGAGGACTACTAGTTGGAGCATGTATGACTCAACGTCCTGACCTTTTCAAAGTAGCATTTCCAGGTGTAGGGGTGTTAGATATGCTTCGTTATCACGAATTCACTATCGGTCGTGCTTGGGCTGCTGATTATGGTTTAAGTACCGATTCACTTCAGTTTAGGTATTTAATCAATTATTCTCCATTACATAATGTAGAAGCTGGAGTTAATTATCCTGCTACGATGGTCACTACGGCTGACCACGATGACAGAGTGGTTCCTGCCCATTCTTTCAAATTCATATCAGAATTACAAAAAAATCACGAAGGAGATCATCCTGTCTTAATTAGAATTGATGTTTCTGCTGGTCATGGAGCTGGAAAACCAACTAAAATGGTTATAGAAGAAATAGCGGATAGAATGGCATTCATGTTGTATAATATGGATGAGGATTATCAATAAACAGTTAACAGTTATCAGTTATCCGCTAGCAGTTAACAATGAGGAATAAATAATCAATAAATAAAGAATTTTTGTTATTTTAATGATAAAAAAACAATTAATATCAATTTTACTTTTCTTGACTTGTTTTTCATATTCTTATGGACAAACAAGTCAAGATTCTATTTCTATAAGAATCTGGGTAAATAGTCCTGGTGCTGCTTTATATGAAGCATTTGGACACAGTTCTATAAGGGTAATTAATTTTTCTACTAGAACAGATGTTCTTTATAATTATGGAATTTTTGATTTCAATACGCCTAATTTTTATTGGAAATTTCTAAAAGGAAAATTGGATTATCAACTCGGCGTGGAAAGTACTCGTGCTGTATACAATTACTACGAAAGAAGAGCTGATAAAATCATTACCGAGCAGGAATTACTTCTTTCTCAAGAAGAATTGCATAAAGTTTATGATTTTTTAAAATGGAATGCTAAAGGAGATAATAAATATTATCGTTACGATTTTTTCTTTGATAATTGTGCATCACGCATTAGAGATATATTAGAAAAAGAACTCCCCACTCCTATTTCCTATGAGCAATGTGAATCTTATAATGCTGAAAAGAAGCCTTTTAGAGAATTGCTCAATGAACACATGCACAATCGTACTTGGGAAGATTTGGGTATAGATATTATAATGGGATTACCCACTGATAAAACTGCTTCTTTTAGAGAAGAGATGTTTTTACCTATTTATATTAAAAATAATCTTTCTTGCACTCAATATAATGGAAAACCACTATTGTCCGATGCCACTATTGTCATAAATGGTGATTTATATGAAGCTCCAGCATTAGGAATCAGAACTCCTTTTGTGATTTTTTCTATTATTTGTGCAATAGTGATGCTACTTACATTTTTGTTTTCATCAAAATCATACATGAAGCAATTTGATAATTTTTTATTTGGTCTTTTGGGAATTATTGGTTGTTTTTTAATGTTCATGTGGTTAGGGACAGAACACAGCGTTACCAAATACAATTTAAATATCTTATGGGCGAATCCATTGTATTTATTTTTCATTTATAATTTTATAAAAAATAAAAAGATGGCTTTATATATTGTATATGGAATGGCCGCTTTAGGTGGCTTGTTCTTATTAATTACTTGGGGAAGAATACAAGAAATCAATATTGGTTTATTTCCTTTTATATTAATGATATTAATCAGAACAGCATCTGGCTGGTTTGAACTCAATAGAAAAAAAAGTAGGTTTGAATAATACTTATTTAAGATAAGGTTTTATATTTGCAAACCACAATTTCAGGGACTTTAGCTCAGTTGGTTTAGAGCGCTGCCTTGACAGGGCAGAGGTCATCGGTTCGAGT
>JAHDBK010000408.1 GCA_020630455.1 Saprospiraceae bacterium | reverse complement strand
TTTAAAAATCATTAACAAAAAGATAAAGAAAATTATTTATTTTTTGAATAAAAATCTTAAATCTAATACCTAATTTCTATTGTCTTCCTACTTATATTTATAAAATAAAAAAAACTCATGCAACCAATTGCAATCAAAAGTAACTTATATTATCAGATGTTATAACGAAGGATAGAATTAAAAAGACAATTTAGCTATAATCAATTTTTCGAAATAACATCTATTAAATACGAATGAAAATATCTTGAACCAAGAAGAAGCACATATCATAAAAGGTTGTATAGCCGGAGATCGAACGGCTCAATATCAGTTATATCAAATGTTTAGCAGAGATGTGATGGGGCTTTGTATGAGGTATGCTAAAGATAGAGCAGAAGCGGAAGACATGATGCAAGAAGGCTTTATAAAAATATATGGCGATTTGTATCAATATAGACCAATAGGTGCTTTAGGAGCTTGGATTAGAAGAGTAGTGATCAATTCTTGTTTGAGGTATATCAGAAAACGCAAAAAATTAGTATTTAATGAATATTCAGACGAATCAATCCAAAGAATGGAAACAAATGAGGATGTAGTATCTGATATGTCAGCTAAAGAATTGGTACAATTAGTTCAGCAATTGCCTGATGGTTATAGAACAGTTTTTAATCTCTATGTTATCGAAGGGTATTCGCACAAAGAAATTGCCGAGCAGCTAGATATTAGCGTCAATACTTCTAAATCACAATTGTCAAGAGCAAAATCGTATTTAAGAAATTTATTAGAAAATATTTTGATTGAAAAATAGCAAGAGATGAATAAAAATTCAAATAATTGGGAAAAATCCTTCCACAAAAAACTCCACACATACCAAGATGTGCCGAGTATGAATATGTGGTCGAAGATTGAAGAAAGGATTCCCGAACCACCTCAGTCAGCAAACCGCAAATTTATATGGGCGTGGACAAGTGCTGCAGCTGCTTGTATTATATTTGCATTGGGTATATTCCAAACAACACAAATGGTATTAAGTCCAAAAACTAATACTACGGCTTTGAATGAACGCCCTATTATAAATAAAGATAGACAACACTATATTCAAGATGCAGTTTCACCTTCTCTTGCTTCTATAAATATTGAAACGAATGCTATGAATGTTGGTCAATCTAATATAATTGAAAATCAAAATATTGATAATAAAATTAATGATAATAAAAATACAATACATCAAACAAGCGAAATTAAAGACGAAATCTTAGTAGAAAATAAGATTTCTAATACATTACAAAAAATTGAAGAAGTCGAAGTAAAAGCATTAGATACGGCATTAGATATTACCGAATTAGAAATTCAAGGACAACTTGCCCAAGGAAAAGAAGTCCCTTCAAAAAATTGGTCTCTTAAAGTAGGAGTCCGTCCAAGTTTAGTTTTGTCTGATGAACATAAAAATGGCCTAGCAATGAATGCGGGCTTAAAAGTTGAAAGAAGAATTAATAAAGGAATTTCTTTATTATCTGGTATAGAATATAGACGCACATACCAAGAAATTGGGAACATGGAGACAATGGCTTATAGTATGGATGATGAAATTCTACAATCAGATGGTTCTTATACACAAGAAATGAATCATACCTATTTAGCAAAGTCGGGAGAGTCGTTCGATTTTCCAATCTTATCATCTAGAATTGCAGACGTACCAATGGAAGAAATGGATGATGTTGACTTCATGCTTCAAGGAGATTTAGTAAGTCATTCAATTGATATTCCAATTGGTATGGTATATCATATACCGCTCAAAAAATTGAAGTTAAGAGCTAAAGCAGGACTAGTCGGTAATATCCAATTGCAAAAAGCATTAAATATCCATGATTTAAAATGCCAAAACCAAAGCATAGTACTTAAAAATACATTGGCTTCAGTAGTCAACAAAGATACTAAAGTGAATTTGAGGTATTTTACAGGTCTAGGCGTAGAATGGGCAATGAATCAACATTTATCCGCTTATGTAGAACCTACATTTGAAGGAAGAGTTTTGAAAAGGACTCAACAAGATAATCCTCTTAATGTAGGATTAGAAGCAGGCTTGGCTTATAGGTTTTAAAAGAAGTAGTTTTTCATATATTCGCACAAGTGCGAGTTTGTTTTCCAAATTTTAAAAATGTGGTGTAAAAGATACCGCAACGAATCAGATTTAGACGCTTTAACAGGTAGTATATAAAAGGAATATGCTACCTGTTTTTTTTTGTTTACAATTGAGATAAAAACTCCCTATCTACCTTCTTCAAACCTTTTACCACCAAATCATAAGAATGGTCAATTAATTCAATTAAAAAATCATCTTCCAGGCCTCTTTCAAAATACACCGTATTCCAATGTTTTTTATTCATGTGCCAGCCAGGAATGATGTCTCCATATTCATCTCTTAGTTCTAATGCATATTGAGGTTCACATTTTAGATTCACTCTAAATTCTTCTCCTTCTAAACCCGTTGCTGCAAACATCTTACCCATCACCTTAAAAACTAAAGTAGTTTCATCAAAGGGAAAAGTTTCTTCTACTCCTTTCTTAGAAAGACAATAATCTCTAAATGTTTCTATGTTCATATTTTAATAAAGAATTTTTGTTATTTTTTATGTTAATCTAGCTACTAGTAGATAATAGATAAACTAAATACTACGATATTTAAAAACAATATACTAATTTTACCACCTAAATATAAAATCTTTTACTATGAATATGTTATTAATGGCATTTGAAATGCCCAATTTTGCTTCACCAGAAGTATGGTTGAGTTTGTTGACTTTGACCTTTTTAGAGATTGTTTTAGGAGTGGATAATATCATTTTTATCTCCATTGCAGCTAATAAATTAGAAGAAAAAGACCAGAAGAAAGCGACTAATATCGGTTTGGTTTTAGCTATGGTCATGAGGATAGTCTTATTATTTGGTATTTCTTGGTTAGTAGCTATGAGTGGTGAATGGATTCCTATACATTGGGGATGGCTAGAAGCAAGCATATCTGGACAAAGTATCATCTTATTCCTTGGAGGGTTATTCCTTTTATATAAAAGTACTTCTGAAATCCATCATAAATTAGAAGGAGATGAATACGGAACTGGAGAAGGGGAAAAGAAAAAATCAACATTACAGTCTGCAATTATACAAATAACCATTATTAATATTGTTTTCTCATTTGACTCTATATTGACCGCAGTTGGAATGACGAATGGAGTTAATGGTGCATTACTCATTATGATTATAGCGGTAGTGTTTTCCGTAGTTATAATGATGTTGTTTGCTGTACCAGTAGGACGCTTTGTGAATAAACACCCAACCATACAAATGTTAGGTTTAGCATTCTTAATTTTGATAGGATTTATGCTAATAGCAGAGGCAGCACATTTGTCTAATGTAGAATTATTCCACCAACATATTGGAGCAGTTCCTAAGGGATACCTATATTTTGCTATTGCTTTTTCATTAGGAGTAGAATTCTTAAATATGAGATTGAGAAAGAGCAAGTCCAAGCCCGTTCAATTACATGGTATAGAAGAAGAAGCTAAAAAAGAAGGGATTATTTAATATTAAATGAAAGTGAAAATGCAAGTAAAATTTTTATTGTCAATATTTTTAATAGTATTGAACTTAGGAGTGTATGCCCAAGATTTAAAACCATTAGAAACTTTTGAAGGAAAGACTATTGAGAATTGTCATACTTGGGGAAATGATGGTTTTGTTTGTGTTTTTAAAAATAACGAAACTAAAGTAAAAGGATTATTTTTTTATAATAATAAAGGCGAATTTAAAAAAGAACTCGTCTTTGAAGGTAAAACAGTGACGATTATTCGAAACTACCCTTTCATTAACCTAATGACACAGGAAAAACCTGTTAAATATATATCAGCAGTTCTAGATAAAGATTTTAAACCCTTATTTGATTTTAAGGGAAAAAATATGAGATATTCTCAAGAGAATGAATTGATTGCAGCTGAGTTAGAAGGAGCTTATTCTTTAGTTAATATCATGAATGGGGAAGTAGTCCAATCCTTTCCTAAAGAGTATAAGATTTTACAATTTTTAGAAGGCCAATTGCTTTGGGCTCATATAGGCGAAGGGCTATTGAAAAAGAATGTGATAATAGACTTTAAAGGAGAAGTCGTTCATCAATTTTCTGAATCTAGTTTCCAATACGCAGGAAATAATGTTTTTTATAGATCAGTTAGAGTTGATAATAAGTATGTTACTTATTATTATGATATTAATGAAAATAAAAT
>JAHDBK010000407.1 GCA_020630455.1 Saprospiraceae bacterium | reverse complement strand
TCACTCATGGCTAATCCCGCTAGATATCCACCAGTCCAAGCTGCTTGAAAATTAAAACCTCCTGTTATTGCATCTATATTCAGAATTTCACCTGCAAAGAAAAGGTTTTGATGAATTTTACTTTCAAAGCGTTTAAAGTTTACTTCTTTGAGTAATACTCCTCCAGCTGTTACAAACTCCTCCTTAAAAGTGCTTTTACCTTTTACTTGAAAAATAGCTTGAGTAATATTTTCTGCTAAAGTATTGATTTGTTTTTTATTCAAATCTGAACACCTCGTTCCTTCTTTTATATGGCTGTACTCTAGTATTTTTTTCCAAAGGCGGTTGGGGAATTTAAATATATTTTCATTATTAATATTCTTAGCTGAATTTTTAACTTTCTTAATTTCTTCTAATGCTTCTTCTTTACTTTTATGATTTAAAAAATTAATTTTAATATTAAAATGATAATTTAAATCTTGTAATTCTCTAGCCGCCCAAGAAGACAGTTTTAAAATAGCTGGTCCACTCAATCCCCAATGGGTTATCAATAAAGGACCTTCGGCTTTAAAAGAAGTATTTAAAATTTCGATTTTTACTTGGTTTAAAGAAATTCCTGGGAGGTCTTTTAATCGTTCATCTTTGATGTTGAATGTAAATAAGGAAGGAACGGGTTGTATAATTTCATGACCTAGTTTTTTAAGAATTTTCCACATTAAATGACTACTCCCTGCAGCTATCATGATTTTATCTGCCTGTATATTTTTATCATTAGAAATAAGCGTCCAGTTGCCATTGTCATTTTTAATAATATCTTTAATTTTAGTTTGCTTGATAACACTTACACCTGCTTGTTCAGCACTATCTAATAAGCACTGTGCAATTGTCTCAGAGTTATTAGTGGTAGGAAACATTCTTCCATCTTCTTCAATATGTAAATCAACGCCTCTGTTTTCATACCATTCAACAGTATCTCCTGTGCAAAAGCTATGAAATGGTCCTAGTAATTCTCTACTGCCTCTAGGATAAAATTGAGTCAATTCTCTAGGGTCCCAACAAGCGTGAGTCACATTACAACGCCCTCCTCCTGAAATACGAACTTTATTCAGCACATCTTTTCCTTGTTCTAGTATAGTGACTTTGTGGCTAGGGTTGTTTTCTGCACAAGTAATAGCAGCAAAAAAACCAGCAGCCCCTCCTCCTACAATTACTATTTTTTTCATAACTATTTTCTTGATAATTTATCTGGATTATCATTAATAAAAGATGACCAATCTTTGTATTTTTTTTGATTACCTAATAAGCTATTCCCTTGATAATGATGACACATTGCAGCAGCCAAAGCATCTGTAGCATCGAGGGGGTAATTATCTATTTTTACATTTAAAATACTACCTAACATAGCAGCAACTTGTTCCTTGGAAGCATTTCCATTTCCTGTAACTGATTGCTTGATTTTTTTTGGGGAATATTCCGTTACTTCTAAACCCATCGTAATAGCGGCGGCAATGGCTACTCCTTGAGCTCGTCCAAGTTTTAACATAGATTGGACATTTTTTCCATAAAAAGGTGCTTCAATAGCAATGGATGAAGGTTGGTGGTTTTCAATAACTTCTTGTACATCTAGGAAAATAGTTCGTAGTTTTTCGTAGGGGTTTTCGATTTTTTTCATATTAAAAATCCCTAAATCCAATAATTTTATTTTACTTCCATTTACTTCAATTACTGCATAGCCGCAATAATTAGTACCTGGGTCTATACCTAGTATTTTGATAGAAGTATTTTGTTGCTCCATTTTACAATATTATTCTTTTTTCAATTATCTTCCAATTTTTGTGACAATTAAAAAGTATTTTGGTCTATATTTTATAAATTTGTTGTTCTCTACAATATTTTAAATATTAATATGCCAAACGAATTAGAACGAATTATAGGCGTTTACGACCAAAAAAATAAAGGAAACTTATTGTTTGTAATGGGCGGTTTACATGGAAATGAACCAGCTGGAATGAAAGCTATCGAACAAGTTTTTCACCTTTTAGAGATTGAACCTTTACATAATCCTAATTTCAAATTCAATGGAAGAATTATAGGTTTAAGAGGGAATCTTGCTGCTATTCGAGAGAATAAAAGGTTTATTGTTAAAGACTTAAATAGACAGTTTACTCTAGAAAATATTGAACGTGTTTTTGATGCTCATTCTAATTTGGATAGTGAGGATAAAGAATTAAAAGAAATTTTAACTTTAATACATCAAGAAATAAAAAATTACCAACCTGAAAAGGTAGTGGTCTTGGATTTACATACGACAACAGCATTTGGAGGTATTTTTTCTATTGCAACAGATGAAGAAGAAAGCCAACGAATTGCAGTAGAACTCCACGCTCCTGTTATTCGAAAATTAATCAATGGGATTCAAGGCACAACATTACATTATTTTAATACTGAGAATTTAGGAGTAGAAACAGTTGCGGTGACTTTTGAATCTGGGCAACACAATGAAGACCTTTCTATAAAAAGAGCTATTGCGGCCATTACCAATTGTTTGAGGAGTATAGAATGTGTAAATGCTGAAGATGTAGAAAATAAGCATGATAAAATACTCATAGAATATTCTAAAGGTTTGCCTAAGATTGCCGACTTGTTATATTGTCATTCTATAGAAGAAGGGGATAATTTTGTAATGAAAGAAGGCTATAAAAATTTTCAAAAAGTATCTAAAGGGGAATTATTAGCCCATGATAAGAATGGAGCTATTTATTGTAAAGAAGATGGTAGAATTTTGATGCCATTATACCAAAAGCAAGGACAAGATGGCTTTTTTATCATTAAAACAGTTGAGGTGTTTAGTCAAGGAGAAGAATTAAACCTTAATTATAAGTAGACAGATTTTCGATTTTTAAACATGCTCTAGGCGAAGTATAAAATGGTGTAGTTCTCTAAAAACTATTTAATATTTCTTTGAGCTTTTGATGTTCTGCTTTTTCAACTTTATTAATATAATGATTAATAAATTCCTCTATTTCTTTTTCATTATGATTTAAAAAATAATGATTCCAATTATTAGTATTATAATAGATACTATCTAAGCACTTTGGACAATTTATAATGCTGTCTTCATCGAATCGTTGTAATTCGTTTTTTACTTGTGCGGCTAACTGCTTGTTTACTATAATTTCTGTTTTTAATGAAAGGTCTAATTCTGCTTCCAAGATTGTTTTTATTGAATCCGAAATGGTATAAAATTGAAATAGTTCATTACTCAATTGAACAGCTTTTGGTCTTTGTAGTGTATCCATTAGTAAATCAGTATAGGTACTGTCTTTAGCTGAAGGTTCGATATAATTCCAATCATATTTACTTACTATAAAATCGGAAACATTTTTGAAAGTATACAAAAGAACAACAAAACAAACTAAAGAAATGATAATTGAAAGGAGTAAGATTAATGGTTTTTTCATAGTAGGACTGAGTTAAAATAAAGAGATTTCTTTATTTTTTGTTCTTTTTATGAATGTCCATATAAGCTTTAGGATTGGAGTCTTTAAGGATTTGATACAATATTTCTTTGGCTCTGAATAGTTGAGCTTTAACCGTTCCTAAAGGAATACCGACTTCTTTAGAGATGTCTTCATAAGACATTTCTTCAAAGAAACGCATTTCAATCATTAAACGATACTTAGGGTCTAATTTACCCAAAACGGCTCTCATTAATTTTACCTTTTGACCGCTTATAAACTCTTGTTCAGGATCTAAGATATTAGATTTAATAAGAGAAGAGTATTCATCATCTCCTTCGTTATTTATTGTATCATCAATGGATAATAAGTGTAATTTTTTCTTGCGAAGATGGTCAATTGTGTTATTAACAGCGATTCTAAACAACCAAGTACTAAAAGCGAAACTCGGAGTATAAGATGATAATTTATCAAAAGCTTTAGCAAATGCCTCTAAGGTTAAATCTTCGGCGTCATTTTGGTTATGTACCATTTTCAAAATGGTATGAAAAACAGAATTGCGATACCTCTCCATCAAGACAGTAAATGCCTTTTGGTCGTTATCTTCTACAGCTTTTCTAACCCAATAGTAATCATTTTGAGCCTTGTCTGTCAATTCTTTTTTTTCTTTCTTCACTTCCATTTTTTAACATTACCTCTTAAAAGAGTGGGTACAAATATAACATAATATAATATAAAAAAGATGTCAAATATTGGAATAATCCAAAACCGTACCTTTTCTTTTAATTTTAATGATATAGAGTAGAAAATTATTGTTTTA
>JAHDBK010000406.1:2645-4261 GCA_020630455.1 Saprospiraceae bacterium | reverse complement strand
GACAAGTTCTTAATATATTGGTTTTCATAAAGATTAAAATTTAAATATGCTCTTAACTCAAAATGGTTTATTCGTTCTTATTTTTATTATAATTTGGTAACTTAATATTTGGGAGTGTGTCGCTTCAAAAATTTGGGTTGACACCTTCCGAATATTTTACCTGCACTAATTTTTTATCTTAATCCTCACATTTTACAACTAACTTATAATAAAATTAATTTTAAACATATATCTTGTATTGTTATTACTTTTCTTTTAAGTTCTTATTTTTTTGAAATGAAAAATCAACCTTACCACTTATTAATAATATTAATATTAATTATTACATCTTGCGGTGATAGAAGTAGTTTGAAAATCGCAGGAGATATATCCAATGTAAATTCTGCGGGAAATTCAGAGATTGATAAAAGAGTTAATGATATTTTAGCCAGTATGACTTTAGAAGATAAAGTCGGTGAAATGACACAATTATCTATTGATGCAATCTCAGTAGGAGCACCTTATAACTTAAAAGAACCTCATGAACTTGATCCTACAAAACTTCAAAATATTCTAGTAGAAAATAAGGTGGGTTCAATCTTGAATTGTGGAGGACATGCCTATTCTAAAGAACATTGGTATGAAATTATTTCTACTATTCAAGAATATGCTAATAAAAAAGAATCTAAAATTCCTGTTTTATACGGTATAGATGCCATTCATGGTACGAATTATACACTCGGAGCAACGCTATTCCCTCAACAAATAGCTCAAGCAGCTTCTTGGGATACATCTATTGCGAAAGAAATAGGAAGAATTACAGCTTATGAAACAAGGGCATCTTCAATTCCTTGGACATTTTCGCCTGTTTTGGACATGGGAAGAGATCCAAGATGGCCTAGGTTTTGGGAAACTTATGGAGAAGATGTTTATTTAGTTTCTCAAATGGGAGAGGCTATAGTTAAAGGATATGAAGGGGATAAAAATCAAATATCCAACCCTCAACACATTTCTTCTTGTTTGAAACACTTTTTGGGATATAGTGTAACATTGTCGGGTAAAGATAGAACACCAGCTTGGGTGCCAGAAAGACAGTTGAGAGAATACTTTTTACCTTCTTTTAAGAAAGCTATTGATGCTGGAGCACATACTATTATGATTTGTTCTGGAGAGATGAATGGTATTCCTGTTCACGCCAACAAAAAAATATTAACAGATTTATTAAAAGAAGAATTAGGCTTTCAAGGTATAGTGTTAACGGATTGGGAAGATATTAAATATTTACATTCAAGACATAAAATAGCACATAATGACCAAGAAGCCGTCAAAATGGCAATTAATGCAGGAATTGATATGAGTATGGTACCAATGGACCTTTCATTTACCAAAGCATTAAAAGAATTGGTAGAAAAGGGCGAAGTTAAAATGTCTCGTATTGATGATGCTGTTAAAAGAATTTTAAGAGTAAAACTATTATTAGGACTTTTTGAGAAACCAACAACACATTATAAGGATTATCCAAAATTTGCTTCAGAAGAACATGCAGCGGTAGCTCTTAAAGCAGCACAAGAATCAATTACATTATTAAAAAATGAAAAATCAATACTTCCATTATCAAAAAATGGAGAATACTTAGT
>JAHDBK010000406.1:0-2545 GCA_020630455.1 Saprospiraceae bacterium | reverse complement strand
GTAGAGGCTATTGCTAAAACAGGTACTCCTATAGTCTTAGTTGTTGTAGGAGGACGTCCAAGGATAATTACAGCTTCTAATGAATTAGCTACGGCTACTTTAATGGCATACTTGCCTGGGAACGAAGGTGGAATCGCTATAGCAGACGTTTTATTTGGAGATGTAAATCCTTCAGGAAAATTACCTTTTACTTATCCTAGAGAACCCCACTCATTAGTTACGTATGACCATAAGGGTACGGATAAAGTTCATTCAGATTTCTCAAATAATGCATTTAATCCTTTGTACGAATTTGGTCATGGTTTGTCTTACACTCAATTTAAATATTCTAATTTGAAATTAAATTCTAATACTATCAATAAAGGTGGAGAATTATTGGTTTCAATAGATGTCGAAAATACAAGTAAAAGAGACGGCAAAGAAGTAGTACAATTATTTACTACTGACCATGTTGCCAGTATAACGCCTAGTACTAAAAGATTGAGGAAGTTCGAAAAAATTGAGTTGAAGGCTCAAGAGAAAAAAACAGTTTCCTTTAAAATTGGACTTGAAGATTTAGCCTTTATAGGTTTAGACCATTTATGGACAACGGAGCCTGGTAAGTTTAGTATAGAGATTGGAGGCTTGGCAGATGAATTCGAGTATGCGGGAGAAGTACAATACTTTGATGATTTATAATTAAAATTCAATATGACTTCGATAGATTATATAATTATTCTTCTTTATTTTTTAGGCGTATTTGTAGTAGCATTTTATGTTACTATGAAAGATAAGAAAAAAGAAGGCAATGAATCAACTGATTACTTTTTAGCAGGTAAAAACCTAGGTTGGTTTGTTATTGGAGCATCACTATTTGCTTCAAATATTGGTTCAGAGCATTTAGTCGGCTTAGCGGGTTCTGGACTTAAAGGAGATTTTGCAGCAGGTCAATTTGAATTATTAGCTACACTTATACTCATTTTATTGGGCTGGGTATTTGTTCCTTTTTATATCAAATCTGGAGTGTTTACAATGCCAGAATTCCTTGAAAAAAGGTATTCAAGTGGTGCGAGAACATACTTGTCGGCTATATCAATTTTTGCCTATGTCGCTACTAAAATATCAGTAACTATTTTTGCTGGTGCATTGGTCTTTGAGGTGATGTTAGGTGTAGATTTTTGGTTAGGAGCAGCAATTGTTGTTGTCGCTACAGGTATATATACCATATTTGGAGGGCTAAGAGCTGTATTGTATACCGATATGATTCAAATGTTTATCCTTGTTTTTGGCTCTATTGCAGTTACTTACTTCGGTTTGAAAGCCATAGGAGGATGGGGTCATATGACTGATGTGATTCGTGAAGTACACGGAGCAGATTCTTCTAAGTTCTTTAATCTATGGAGACCAATGGATGACCCTGATTATCCTTGGACAGGGATTTTATTTGGAGCTCCTATTTTAGGTGTTTGGTACTGGTGTACTGACCAATTTATAGTGCAGCGAGTATTATCAGCTAAAAATATATCAGAAGCTAGAAAGGGAACTTTGTTTGGTGGATTTATGAAATTATTGCCTTTGTTTTTATTCTTGATTCCAGGTGTTATTGCCTATGCTATTTATTTAGATGTAGACTCAAGTATTTTATTGTTAGATAATAAAGGAAAAATTGATGGCGATTCTGCATTGCCAGCCCTTGTAATGAATTTTTTACCAACAGGTATTAGAGGAATTGTTGTAGCGGGATTATTAGCTGCATTAATGAGTTCTTTGTCTTCTGTTTTTAATAGTTGTTCTACTTTGTTTACATTAGATTTTTATAAAAAATGGTATCCTAATGCTACGGAAGACCGTTTGGTTTTCGTCGGTAGAATTGCTACCGTTGTTTTAGTGATTAGTGGATTAGCTTGGATACCATTCATGAAAACTTTGACAGAAGGAGAAGGGATTTATAAATACCTTCAAAGTATACAAGCCTATATTTCTCCTCCGATTGCAGCAGTTTTTTTAATAGGATTATTTTTTAAAAGAATTAACGCTAGAGGAGCTATGGCTTCATTAATTACAGGCTTGATTATAGGGTCGTTTAGGTTGGTTTTGGAAGCTTTAGATGCTAATGAAAAATTAGTCGAAGGAAGCCTTTTTCACTATATAGCTGAAATCAATTTCTTGCACTTTGCTTTATTTATGTTTTTATTGTGTTCAATAATATTAATATTAGTGAGTTATACCGCTCCAAGACATTCAGACGAAAAATTGAAGAATGTAACCTTTGAAAGAAGTGTAGAAGAAATCTCATTGTTTCAAAATAGAGATTTTTGGCTTACAATAGGATTGATATTTTTAGTCATAGTCATTTGGCTTATTTTCAGTCCTCTAGGTATCGCATATTAGTCATATTTCATAAATTGTACAAGTCTTAGTAACTTTTTAGTGCTGAGGCTTGTTTTTTTTATGAATTCTTGTTTTTTTTAATATCGTCGCTTATATTTCATATTAATTTTGAAACATGCTCTAAGTACACTGTAACATAAATAAAATTGTATTTTGAAAGAGCCTTTTGTTCTGA
>JAHDBK010000405.1 GCA_020630455.1 Saprospiraceae bacterium | reverse complement strand
ATTTATATAGACTACACCAAAGATAATCGTTTGGTTCGAATTCAACGTAAAAAAGGTTTTTCTTATTAAAAGAAAAACCTTAATTATTTTTTAATTGAAAATATTAGACAAATAGATATCTAAAGAATTACTTTTTATCAGCAAAGAATTCTTTAACTTTATCTTTATGAATAATCATTTCTCTATAGGTATACTTACCAGTGATAGGGTCTTTAATACTCTTAACCACTTTCACATGATCTTTACCCGAACCTGCATTCGCCGCACGTTGTGCGACCCTTGCGTTCTTTGATACTTTCTTAGCCATGACACTTGGTGTTTAAAAAATTACTTAATCTCTCTATGTAGAGTTTTCTTTCTCAAGATAGCATTATATTTCATCAATTCCAAACGGTCAGGTGTATTTTTACGATTTTTTTGAGTAACGTAACGAGACGTACCTGGTTGACCGCTTGCTTTATGTTCCGTGCATTCCAAGATAACTTGGATTCTGTTCCCTTTTCCTTTCTTTGCCATTATTCCCAGTTAATTTTATTTGGTTGACCTAATTCTACACCATGCTCTACACCTTTAGATTCTAGTCTTTTCAAATAAGCATAGATACCTAATTTATTGATGTTGCGTAAAGCAGCCATAGATATTTTTAATGTTACCCACTGATCAGTTTCAGGGATATAAAAACGTTTTTTCTTTAAATTCGGCTCAAAACGTCTTTTTGTTTTGCGATTTGAGTGCGATACATTGTGACCCGAAATCGGACGCTTTCCCGTTAATTGACAAACCTTTGACATTGTTAATTTTTTTTATAATTGTCAGGTAATGAATTATTTAGTGACCTCGGCAGGATTCGAACCTGCAACCTCCTGATCCGTAGTCAGGTGCTCTATCCAGTTAAGCTACGAAGCCCTTTTTTAAAAAGTGAGTGCAAAAATATAACTTTTTCCTTGATTTTAAAAGATTTTTGTGAAAAATTTGATATAAATTCAGAAACAGTATAAAGAGCAACTTTAAATTATAATAATTCGTTATTATTTATTTCATCAAAATACCTCCAAACCTTCTTCATTTTACTACCATACCATGAAAACATTTCACCATCTACCAACAATACCTTGGCTTGTGTAAGTTCCTGAATTTCTTCAACATCTTTAAATTTAAAAGGAAAAGGTTCAGAAGACAATAGTATATAATCTATATTTGTAGTATATAATTCTTCATTTTTTATTATTGGGTATCTATTTTCTTCTTTATAAATATTATTAAATCCTGCTTGTGATAGCATATCATTAATATAGGTATCACCTCCAATAGTCATGTAAGGATTTTTCCAAATTAAATAGATACAATTTCCTTTTTTTACTTTATTAAATTGTTCTTTTTCTTGTATTATTTCCTTAATTATTTTTTCCGATAATTTATTTTTATCGGTAATTTTACCGATATTTTTAATCATTTTTAAAGCTGATTCATAATTTTTCACATCTGTCAACCAAATGGGAAAATGAGCGGAAAGTAATTCAACATCCTCTTTGGAGTTTTCTTCTTTATTAGCAATAATCAAATCAGGTTTTAAAGAATGAATAATATCTATATTAATCTTTTTCGTTCCCCCTACTCTCTGTTTATTTTGAAACCATTCTTTAGGGTGGATGCAAAATTTAGTAATACCTACCACTCTTTCTCCTAGGTCTAAATTATATAGAAGCTCAGTAATTGAAGGAACTAATGAAATAATCCTTTGAGGTTTTGTTGGGCTGTATAAATTAGGATTAATAAACATAATAATCCAAGCAGTTATTTTTTAAATGATTCAAAAGAAGTAGAAATACCTAAATGATGTACCGCAGTACCTACTTGATAAAATGCCAAGCCATAATCTATTCCAAATTGCTTGATTTTAAACCCTGTTCCAATTGAAATGCCTGCTAAAGAACGAATATTATCTAAAGACAATTCAGCTCTTCTCAAGTGATTATATCCAAAACGGAGTTTAAAGTTTTCCCTCTTGCCAAAAAGAAATTCTCCATTAAAAACAAAATGCCTAAATAAATTATCAATAAATAAGGATGCCTTTGATTGTTCTTTAGGAGCTTCCCCAAATAGAAGTGGTTCATCTATTTGATTAGGGTCATCATAGGTGATATTCCATTTTTGTAAATGCACACCAATCACAGATAATCTTAAAGGCAAATATTTTAGACGTTTAGAAAATCCTGCTTGGATTTCAAAAGGAATAGGTTCTCGTTCGCCAGCATAGGTATTCAGTTGCATACCTGCATTTTTAATTAAAAAAGTAGCTGTAAAATTCTTTGCTGTATCAATATACATAGTAGCTAAATCCAAAGACAAGCCTGTTGATTGAAAGCCTGCTAATTGAGAAGTGATGATTTTCATATTAGCACCAGCACTTAACTTTTCATTCAATTGACGAGCCACACCTCCCGTTATAGCATATTCTGAAGCTTTGAAAGAACCTATATCATTTGCAAATTCATCTCTAGCATCAAAAGTACCATATTGAATATACTGTATACCTCCATGAAAAGAAAGATCTTTTTTGTCAAAATAATGGCCATAACTAGCATAACCATGATTCGTTTTAGCCAGATAAAAAGCATTATTAAAACTAAGACTTTGATGTTGACTTCTATTTAATGAAGCAGGATTATGAAAAGCTAAATTAACATCTCCATCTTGAACAGTTATCAAATTGCCCCCCATCGCTGTTATTCTTGGTGATGCTGGCAAATTAATAAATTCATAAATATTATTGCCGCCTATTTGAGCGATAATTATATTTTGTATAAAAATGATTTTTAAAAGTAATAGTAGGTTTTTTTTCATATTATATTTAATATAAAAACACTTTAAATAATAACAAAAATTCTTTATCAAATAAAATTAATCTTCTTTTTTCCATGTAGTAGAACAAATCCCATTTTCACAATTAGCTTTTCTAACCAATTCTCCTGCTTCATTATATTCTAATAATTCTCCTGCTTCTTTTCCTTTGTAATATGTTCCTTCAAATGATTTATTTCCATTTTCATAATATTCAACAAAAGGACCGTGTTCATTATTATCATCAAATTCTAAAACCCCTTTCTTAGCACCTGATTCATAAAACTCATAAAAAGTACCTTTGATTTTTCCATTAATATGATTATAAGATTGCATTACCTGTCCATTCGGGTAGTATTCTCTAAATGGTCCTTCAAAAATACCCATTGACATCTTTGCGACCGTTTGAGTATCTCCTGTTTCAAAATAATAAACATGTAAGCCATCTAATGTATCATTAACAAACGTGGCTTGTTCAGCTAGTGCTTCACTATTTTCATAAAAGCGAGAATACAGACCTTGTTTAACGTGTGTATTGATGTCTCGAGTGTATTCTTCAACTACTTTTCCATTATCATCTAAGTTTCGATGAACTTCTAAATTGCTTTTTTTACAAGAGAAAATTAAAATAGTTAATAGAGCAAATAAAATGGTTGGTCTATAATTCATCATAATTTGATACGTTTGTTTTTAAAATTTATAAATTTGTGAGTATAATAGATGTTATTACTAAAAATACTCCTTTTTTTTCATAAAAAACTTTTTGCAATAACATCTAATTAATAAACTACATCAAATATAAGAATATTTTCATAATGGAAAATTTAAGAGAAACAATTGAAGCAACTTGGAATAATAGAGATTTGTTAAAAAAACAAGAAAACCAAGAAGCCGTAAGACAAGTTATTCATCAATTAGATAAGGGGCTTTTAAGAGTGGCTATACCAACGCTTGATGGTTGGAAAGTGAATGAATGGGTCAAAAAAGCCGTAGTCATGTATTTTCCTATTCAAAAAATGGAAACTATTGAAGTCGGTCCGTTTGAATTTCACGATAAAATTCCACTAAAAAAAGATTTTGAATCTCAAGGAGTTAGAGTTGTTCCTCATGCTATTGCTAGATTCGGTTCTTTTTTGGAACCTAATGTGATTATGATGCCTTCTTATGTAAATATTGGTGCTTATGTAGGGAGTGGTACGATGGTAGATACTTGGGCAACCGTAGGTTCTTGTGCTCAAATTGGTAAAAATGTTCATTTGAGTGGTGGCGTTGGAATAGGTGGTGTTTTAGAACCCCTTCAAGCTACACCTACTATAATAGAAGACGATTGTTTTATTGGTTCTAGGTCTATTATTGTAGAAGGAGCCGTAATAGAAAAAGAAGCAGTACTTGGGGCTAATGTAGTCATCACACAATCTACTCGTA
>JAHDBK010000404.1 GCA_020630455.1 Saprospiraceae bacterium | reverse complement strand
AGCATCAGCCTTCCAAGCTGAGGGTCGCGGGTTCGAGTCTCGTCTTCCGCTCTTTATAATAAGTGATGCCGATGTAGCTCAGGGGTAGAGCACTTCCATGGTAAGGAAGGGGTCAAGGGTTCAAATCCCTTCATTGGCTCTCTGTTACATATTAATAAAATAATTTATTCATTTCATCACAAGTAAAATAAAATAACCGATGGCAAAGGATACTTTCGTGAGGAACAAACCTCACCTCAATATCGGTACAATTGGTCACGTCGATCACGGAAAGACCACTTTGACTGCTGCAATTACATATGTTTTAGCTGAAGCAGGCGGAGCCGAAAAAATGGATTATGATACAATTGACTCAGCTCCTGAAGAGAGAGAAAGAGGTATCACAATTAACACAGCTCACGTTGAGTACGAAACTGAAAATCGTCACTATGCACACGTGGATTGTCCAGGTCACGCCGATTATGTGAAAAACATGGTTACAGGTGCTGCACAAATGGATGGTGCAATTTTAGTAGTTGCTGCTACAGATGGTCCTATGCCACAAACTAGAGAGCACATCCTTTTGGCTCGCCAGGTAGGTGTACCTAAGATTGTTGTTTTCATGAATAAAGTGGATCTAGTTGATGACCCAGAGATGTTAGAACTAGTTGAAATGGAAGTTAGTGAATTATTAGAGCAATATGAATTTGGTGAAGGTTCTATCGTTAAGGGTTCTGCTCTTAAAGCTTTAGAAGGAGATGATTCTGCTAAAGCAGCTATCATGGAATTAATGGCTGCATGTGATTCTGAAATTCCAGAGCCAGTTCGTGCTGTTGATAAGCCTTTCTTAATGCCTATTGAAGATGTATTCTCAATCACAGGTCGTGGTACAGTTGCTACTGGTCGTATTGAGCGTGGAGTAATCAACATTTCTGACGCAGTAGAAATAGTTGGTATGATGAAAGCGGATGAGAAACCATTGAATTCTGTTTGTACAGGAGTTGAAATGTTCCGTAAAATATTAGATAGAGGTGAAGCTGGTGATAACGCTGGTATCCTTCTTAGAGGTATTGATAAAGCAGACATCAAGCGTGGACAGGTTATTTGTAAACCAGGTTCTGTTAAGCCACATACTCACTTCAAATGCGAGGTATATGTATTAAGTAAAGATGAAGGTGGTCGTCATACACCATTCTTCAATGGTTACCGTCCTCAATTCTATTTCCGTACTACTGATGTAACAGGTGATGTTACTCTTCCAGGTGGAGTAGAAATGGTTATGCCAGGTGACAATGTTACTTTAGAAGTAAAACTGATTAATGCTATTGCAATGGAGAAAGGTCTTCGTTTTGCAATCCGTGAAGGTGGACGTACAGTAGGTGCGGGTCAGGTTACTGAGATATTAGCATAATTTTATTGGCTTTTAAGCCAAATTAATTATAAAAGTGAAAAAGTTAAGCATCCTGTAACGGGGTGCTTAATTTTTCGCATAAACGGGCGTAGCTCAACTGGTAGAGCGACGGTCTCCAAAACCGTAGGTTGTGAGTTCAAGTCTTACCGCCCGTGCAATATTTGTAGATTATGGAAAAGATCACACTTTATATAAAAGAAAGTTACGAAGAGTTAACCAATAAGGTTTCTTGGCCTACATGGGCAAGTTTACAAAGTACAACTATTGTTGTACTTATTGCAACCATTATTATTACTCTTATAATTTTTCTAATGGATGTTGCATCAAAAAATATGATGGAACAAATTTACCTGATGTTATCAGGTCCTAAATAAAGAAGCAGAATAAACCAAAGATGGAAGAAACAAGGTGGTATTCGTTGCGAGTAATTAGTGGTAAAGAAAGGAAAATTAAAGAACGTATTGAGCTAGAAATCACTAGAAATAAGTGGAATCATAACGTTACTTCAGTTCTTGTACCTACTGAGAAAGTATATAAAATAAGAAATGGTAAAAAGGTAATTCAAGATAGAAATATCCTACCTGGTTATATTCTTATTGAAGCTGTTCCTTCTAAGTTTTCTGGTGAAATTATCCAATCATTACAAAATTTACCCAATGTAATCTATTTCATAGAGAAGAATAATCCAATTCCTATGAAACCTGCAGAAGCAAATAGAATGCTAGGTAAAATTGATGAATCTCAGGATGTAGGAGAATCAATGTTAGAACCATATTTAGTAGGTGAAACTATTAAGATTATTGATGGAGCTTTCAGTGGTTTTGTTGGAGATATTCAAGAAATAAATGAAGAAAAGAAAAAACTAAAGGTTATTGTAAAAATCTTTGGTAGAGGAACAGAAGTTGAATTAAACTTCATGCAAGTAGAGAAGCAATCATAATGCTGGTCTTTTTATAAGACGCTTCCCAGTAATTGTGTTGACGACTATAATTTTTTAATAGGTAAAAACGTATTTATAATGGCTAAAGAAGTCGAAACGTTTATTAAGTTGCAGGTTAAAGGTGGAGCAGCTAATCCAGCTCCTCCAGTAGGACCAGCACTGGGTGCCAAAGGTGTTAATATCATGGAGTTTTGTAAGCGTTTTAACGCTCAGACTCAAGATAAAGCAGGCCAAGTTATACCTGTTGTCATCACTGTTTTTAAAGATAAATCATTTTCATTCGTAATTAAAACAACTCCAGCTGCTGTTCAATTATTATTGAAAGCTAAGCTTAAGAGTGGTTCTTCAGTTCCTAACCGTGATAAGGTTGGTTCTGTTTCATGGGACGATGTAAAAGATATCGCTGAAAACAAAATGGCTGACTTAAATGCATTCAAAATAGAATCTGCAATGAAAATGATTGCAGGTACTGCTCGTAGTATGGGTATTACACTTCAAGGTCCTGCACCGTGGGAAGGAGAAGGTAGTTC
Organism: Saprospiraceae bacterium; assembly: GCA_020630455.1. Lineage (GTDB taxonomy): Bacteria > Bacteroidota > Bacteroidia > Chitinophagales > Saprospiraceae > JAHDCE01. Next base: position 1,414 of record JAHDBK010000404.1, on the reverse strand, counting down.
TGATGCTTAATTAATAATTATTTTATTCACTAGATTGAGGGAGTTTTGTTCATCAAAATGTTATTACCTCTAAATTGATAGATAATGTCTGAAACTACAAAAAAAAGAGTTCCAAAAAGGAAAAGAGCTCATGCCGCAATTCCTAAAAAGAGAAAGGCGGTAAATGCAAGAATTGAAGATGGTAAATTATACACTTTAAAAGATGCTATGGCATTAGTTAAAGAAGTAAATACTGCAAAATTCGATGCTTCTGTTGATGTTCATGTTAGATTAGGAGTTGATCCTAGAAAAGCTGATCAAGGAATTAGAGGTACAGTAACTTTACCTCATGGAACAGGAAAAACGAAAACAGTTTTAGTTTTTTGTACACCTGATAAAGAAGAAGAAGCTAAAGCAGCTGGTGCAGATCATGTTGGTTTAGATGAATTGATTCAGAAAGTACAAGGAGGATGGACTGATTTTGACGTAGTTGTAGCTATGCCAAGTGTAATGGCTAAAATTGGTCGTTTAGGTAGAGTTTTAGGACCTAGAGGATTAATGCCAAATCCAAAAACAGGAACAGTAACACCAAACATCGGTGCTGCAGTTGCTGATGTAAAAGGAGGTAAAATTTCTTTCCGTGTAGATAAGAATGGAATTATTCATTCTTCAATAGGGAGAGTTTCTTTTGATCCAAATAAGTTAGCAGAAAATGCAAATGAACTTATTTCAACATTAGTTAAAATGAAACCTTCTTCTGCTAAAGGAGTTTACATGAAATCTATTTCGGTTGCATCTACAATGAGTCCTGGGATTCCTGTTGATGCTAAATCTATCAAATAATCTCTAAACGTATATTAAAATGACTAGAGATCAAAAGACTATGTCTATAGAAGAACTTAAAGATAAGTTCTCTAATAATAATTTCTTTTATATCGCCGATGCGTCATCTATGACGGTTGCTAAAATTAACGACTTTAGAAGATTATGTTTTGACAAAGGAATTGCTGTAAAAGTTTACAAAAATACCTTAGTTAAGAAAGCATTAGAATCTTTTGATGAAGAAAAAGGTTATGCAGCTTTATATGATTCATTGAAGGGTCAAACCACATTGTTGTTTTCTGAAACAGCTAATTTACCTGCAAAGGTATTGGAAGAGTTCAGAAAAGATGATAAATCTGATGATCCAAAACCAGCTTTAAAAGCTGCTTATATTGAATCAGATGTATTTGTGGGTGATGATCAAATTAAAGCACTCGCTTCATTAAAATCAAAAGAAGATTTAATTGGCGATGTGATGTTACTTCTTCAATCTCCGATCAAAAATGTTATTGGTTCCCTTCAATCAGGAGGAGGAACAATTTCAGGTTTGTTAAAAGCATTGGAAGAAAGAGGTGACAAATAGGTAAGGCTTCCAAGTTTACGCCTCCATAAA
>JAHDBK010000403.1 GCA_020630455.1 Saprospiraceae bacterium | reverse complement strand
CAAGGAACGCCCGCAGCCTAATAGCTAAAGTTATTAAGGTGAGAACGTAACGCAGAGTAGTTTAAAAAGATTATTTTGAGCCATAACAATTTTTTGAGGAATAAGGTCTAATATATATTCAATTGTTAATATTAATTTAAAAATTAATGAAAAATTATTTATTATTTCTTTTTATAATATTTCTATTTATATCATGTGATACAAATACCAATCCAAATAATATACCAAATGATATAAATGAACCAAAAGATATACCATCAAAAAATCCAACAGCTTTTTTAGCCCTTTTGAATCAATTTTCAACATTGGATTTACCATTAGAAATTAATCAAGATTTTCATGAAAATTTTGAAGGAGGTTTTAATATTTCAACAGATGATGCAATCGCTTTTTTTGATACGGATTGGATAGAACAAGGAGAAATGCCCAATAAGTCTATTTCAGGTGTCGGTTATTATAAAATCAATGATTATTACAGTGCTTATATTACTAGGGAAATGGATTTGCCCGTTGGTTCTGGAGACCACATAAGATATATCATGAGAATCATAAGCAATAGAGATAATGAAATTATGTCCAATCACCAAATTGCAGCATTTATGGGCTGGGATGGAGGCTACTTAAAGGAAGAGTGTATTATTGAAAATCAAGAAAAGATAAAGACTTCTCTTTATAATGAAGATGAAAATTTATTGACAGGTTATAAAAAAGTAAAAGAAAGTAAATTTGAAATGACCATCAATAGTGATGGCACAGTCGAATCTAATGAAGAAATTATTAAGAATAAAAAAGAAAAATTAGAACAAGAAGACTTCAAAACCAATGTTGTGAATTGGTCAGGAATTCCAGATGCGATTAAAAAAGACCTTTCAGGAAAACTACAATATGCTATCAATTGGGATGATAAATTAGGTATTAATTTTTTGCTTTTTACAACTAAAAATATGGCTTCAAAAGCAGGAGAAGATGCTTTGGATTATAATTTGTTTGCTTATCATTATATTTATAATAATAAAAATGATTTTAAAAGACTTTGGAAGACGCAGGATTTTGATAAAGAATGTATGTTTGATTCTCAATTGAGATTACTTGAAGAATCTGTGAAAATTTCGGACTTAGATGGAGATAAAATTGCAGAAACTACTTATATTTATACCTTGGGTTGTATTTCAGACCTAAGTCCTTATGATATGAAACTCATAATGCATGAAGGAAAAGAAAAAATGGCAATTAGAGGACAAGTAAGATTGAGTATTGACGGATATTTAGAGGATAATGCAAAAATCAATTATACTATTGATTCTGAGAGTTTTAAAGAACAACCATCCCAATTTCAACAATTTGCAGAAGACTATTGGCTCTTATTTGATGAACAAGGGTTTTAAATTATTATAAATAATTTTTAAAAATAAAACAAAATGAAAAATTCAATTTACTTCTTTATGATTTGCATTTTTATGCTGTCTTGCAATAATTCTACAGATTCTAATTCTCAAGTTGTTGAATTAGTCGAAAAAGAACAATCTAAAGATTCAGAAGGAAATTCAACTACTCCTAATAATTCTACTACTAATATAGATGAACAAATAAAGGCAATTAAACAGGAGTTTAAACGAATAGAAGAAGGAATAGAAGATTTTTTAGTCATTAAAAAGTCTGAAGAAGAAGAGGAAGAAATGGAGCCAACGGATTTTAAAGCCTATTATGAGGAAGGGAATAAGTTAGTTAAATTAACGGCTGAATTCGCTTTAGGGCATGGTGCTGAAGAAACAGATTATTATTATAAAGATGGCGAACTATTTTTTGTTTATCAAAAACAGTATAGTGAAGCTTCAATCCAAGGTCCATTTACATTTTTAGAACACAGAACCTATTTTCATAAAGGAAAAGTCATTAGAGTTTTGAAAAAAGAATTTTCAACCAAAGATACAGGTGAAGTAGATTTAACTAAAGTTCCTAATAAAGATATTACTAATGAATTAGAATCTTTAGAAAAATGGGGACAGCTTTTAATTGAAGAAAGTAATAATAGGGTAAAATTGAATAAATAAGCATATTATTTAGACGATGTTTATAAATTTTAATCTTTATAAAAAACAACATATTAAGAACTTGTTACTATAAATAATAAAGTAGATTTATATTATGAATTCTAAACAAACAAGTAGTTGTATCATGATGATTCGTCCTGCTAATTTTGGATTTAATCAAGAAACAGCAGAAAGCAATGCTTTTCAATCTTCTATAACCGCATTGACAACTCAACAAATTAAACAAAAAGCTCAAGCTGAATTCGATTCCTTTGTAAATAAACTAAGAGGAAAAGGAGTAGAAGTAATTGTAGTTGAAGATACGGATGAACCCATTCGTCCCGATGCCGTTTTTCCAAATAATTGGATTACTTTTCATCATAATGGAACCATCATTACTTATCCAATGTACGCTCCTAACCGAAGAAATGAAAGGAGAGAAGATGTAGTCGAGATGATGAAGGATAAATTTGATGTCAAAAGAATCGTTCGATTTGAAGATTATGAAGATTCTAATCAATTTCTTGAAGGTACAGGTTCTATGATTTTAGATAGACCCAATCGCTTGGTTTACGCTTGTTTAAGCCCTAGGACAGATGGTAAACTATTAGATGAATTTTGTCAATGGGCGAATTACAAGAAAGTAGAATTCCATTCTGTAGATAGTGATGGCAAAGATATTTATCATACTAATGTTATGATGGCTTTAGGGGATTCATTTGCTGTAATTTGTTTGGAAAGTATCAAAGATAATCATGAACGAAAGAATGTAATTCAACAATTACAAGATACTCAAAAAGAAATCATTGATATTAGTTTTCAACAAGTCTTGGCATTCGCTGGAAATATGCTTCAGGTACAAAGTACATCAGGGAATACTTATTTGGTCATGTCTCAACAAGCATTCGATTCCTTAAATGAACATCAAGTTCAACAAATTGAAAAACATACTGAAATCTTAAGCGTTGATATTTCAACCATCGAAAAATTTGGAGGAGGAAGTGCAAGGTGCATGATGGCAGAAGTATTCCTACCTCTTAAAAACCAAGAATAATAAAGAGATTTTTTTATAATTTATATAAATGTCATTAACTGAAATCATTAAAATATTAGCAGAAGGAGAAGTAGTTCAATATGCAATTCCAATATTTTTTATATTAATAATAGTAGAATCTTATATTATTTATAAAGATGAAAGAGAGATTTTAAATCTTAAAGATAGTATGAGTTCTATTACTATGGGTTTAGGTTCTGTATTATTCAATTTAATTGCAAAAGTGCTGTATTTTTTGCTATTTATGTATTTATATAATCACTTTAAAATATTTGAAATAGGTTACCAATGGTGGGCGTGGTTGATATTGTTATTCGCAGATGATTTTTCATTTTATTGGCATCATCGAATGAGTCATCAAGTAAGAATTTTATGGGCGGCACATTCCGTTCATCATTCTTCCGAATATTATAATTTGAGTACAGCATTACGACAAAGTTGGACGGAATGGTCTTATAAATATATGTTTTGGATTTGGCTGCCAATTCTCGGTTTTCATCCCTTGATGATTTTTACTATGATGTCTATTAGTTTGATTTATCAATTTTTCTTACATACTGAAAAAGTAAATAAATTAGGTTTCCTAGAAATATTTATGAATACACCCTCTCATCATAGAGTGCATCACGGTTCCAATGTCTTGTATTTAGATAAAAATCATGCCGCTATTTTTATTATTTGGGACAAAATGTTTGGTACTTTTCAAGCAGAACTTGAAGAAGAAAAAGTCATTTATGGACTCACTGATAATATCAAAACCTATCAACCCATAAAAATTGCATTTATAGAATATTTGAGAATATATAAAAGTGTTTTTCAAAAAGGAGTTTCCTTTAAAAATGTATTCCAATATTTAATCAATCCACCCGGTTGGAGTCATGACGGCTCAAGCAAAACCACTAAGGAATTACAAGATAAATAGTTTTTTATTCTTCTTCTTAACCTTAAAAGATGTTTGAAAAATTAATTTAAATATGTTCTTTTATAATTAATCGAAAAAATGAAAATAATCACACTAAGTTTATTTTTTGTTGTAAGTTTATTTGTAAACTATTCAATAAATAATTGTGATAATCAAAGCTCAAAGATTATTATAATTACAAAAAAAAATATAAAATCTTCTAGTACCAATAAGGCTAAAAAAGCATTTTATTTTGATGGGAGTGAAATAAAAATTATTAAAAAATTTG
>JAHDBK010000402.1 GCA_020630455.1 Saprospiraceae bacterium | reverse complement strand
AAAAATGCTTGTTGGGTACCTGGTACCGACCACGCTTCCATTGCTACTGAAAATAAAGTCATTGCTAAATTAAGAGAAGAAAAAGGCATTAAAAAATCTGACCTTACTAGAGAAGAATTTTTAAAACATGCTTGGGCTTGGAAAGAGGAATACGGTGGCATTATTCTAGACCAACTCAAGAAATTAGGTGCTTCTTGTGATTGGGAACGCACCCGATTTACAATGGAAGAAAGTCTTTCCAAAGCAGTTGCTAAAGTTTTTGTCGATTTATATAGAAAAGGACGAATATACAGAGGACTCCGAATGACTAACTGGGACCCAGATGTACAAACGGTTCTTTCTAATGAAGAAGTAATACACTCAGAAGAAGCCAGCAAATTATATCATGTAAGGTATCGTGTTGAAGGAAGCCAAGATGAATGGGTAACTATTGCAACTACCCGTCCAGAAACGATTTTGGGCGATTCAGCAGTAGCTGTTCACCCTAAAGATGAAAGATATGCTCATCTTCAAGGAAAAAATGTCATTATTCCAATGGTTGAACGCTCTGTTCCTATTGTATTTGATAATTATGTAGATAGAGAATTTGGGACAGGTTGCCTTAAAATCACTCCTGCCCATGATGCGAATGATTATGAAATAGGTCTTCGTCATAATTTAGAAATTATCGATACTTTAAACGATGACGGCACAATGAGTGATGCCGCTCAATTCTATATAGGAAAGGATAGATTTGAAGTAAGAAAACTTATTGTAAAAGATTTAGAAGCAAAAGGTCATATAGTAAAGATTGAAGACTATATGAATAAAGTTGGTCGTTCTGAACGTTCAAAAGCAGTTATTGAGCCACGCCTCAAATTACAATGGTGGGTAAAGATGGACCAATTTGCCAAAATGGCTTTAGATGCAGTCAAAAACGAAGAAGTTGAATTTTATCCTTCTTCTATGTTCAATATGTATCAATCATGGTTGAAAGAAGAAAATGTAAGGGATTGGTGTATTTCTCGCCAATTATGGTGGGGGCATCGCATTCCTTGTTGGTATTATAATGATGAATTATTTGTAGCAGAAACAGTTGAAGAAGCTCTTGAAGAAGCCAAAAAGAAAACGGGTAATCCAAATTTAAGTACTGATGATTTAATTCAAGATGAAGATGCTTTAGATACTTGGTTTTCGTCTTGGCTATGGCCAATATCTGTTTTCGATGGCTTTGAAAACCAAGACGAACTCAACTATTATTATCCTACTAATGTATTGGTTACAGGTTGGGACATCATGTTCTTTTGGGTAGCACGTATGATTATGGCTGGCTATGAATGGAGTGAAGATTTAGTTGATGATAAAAGTAAAAAGTATCCATTTAAATCTGTTTACTTTACAGGAATGGTGAGGGATTCTATTCGTAGAAAAATGAGTAAATCAATTGGCAACTCTCCCGATTCTTTAGTATTAATAGAGCAGTATGGTGCAGATGGTGTACGATATGGAATGTTATCTTCAGCTGCTGCTGGAAATGATATTATTTTTGATGCTCCTTTCATTGATCCAAAAAAGCAATTGGCTGTGGCAAATGAAAGTGACAAATGTAATCAAGGTTTGAAATTCACCAACAAAATGTGGAACGCTATGCGTTTGGTCAAAGGTTGGGAGATTCAAGAAACTGCATCTAATGAGCAACTAAAAGCTGTAAACGAATGGGCTATTCAATGGTTTAGTAGTCAATTGAACAAAGCCAAAGAAAAAATGGAACAGTCTTACGACCAATTCAGACTGAGTGAATGCCTTAATGACTTGTATAATTTGATTTGGACTGATTTCTGTTCTTGGTATTTAGAAATGGTAAAACCTCCTTTTGGCGAAGCTATTGATAAAAACACTTACGAACAAAGTATCGCTTTCTTTGAAGAATTGATGATTTTATTACATCCTTTCATGCCTTTCGTTACTGAAGAAATTTATCACCACTTATCTGAAAGAAGTGAAGGAGAAGATTGTATAATTGCTTCTTATCCAAAGATTCAAAATATTGATAATCAATTTATTAATGAATTTGAACAAATTAAAGACATTACTACTAAAATAAGAGAAATTCGAACTAATAATGGATTAAAAAAGCATGAAAAATTAATGCTTTATATCCAAGAAACACCTAGTGCTAATGCCTTTATTTCAAAAAAAGGAATTAAAGAAACGATTTGTAAAACAGCTGTTCTTCAAGATATAGAACTAACAACTAGCACTCCTGAAAATAGTGCTACATTCGTAACAGGAACAGATAAATATTTCTTAGTTTTTGAAAAAGAAATTGATATTGCTGCTGAATTAGATAAAGCTAAAAAAGATTTGGCTTATCAAGAAGGGTTTTTGAATACTGTAAATAAAAAATTAAGTAACGATAGATTCGTCAATAATGCTCCTGCTAATGTTGTAGAAAATGAACGCAATAAACAAGCAGATGCTCAAGAAAGAATCAAACAATTAAATGAGTTAATATCCCGTTTGGAGAATATGTAAAATATATTCTCTATGAAAATTATAAAGAAAATTTTTAGATTTTTATTATTAATAATATTAATCATTATCATCGCTTTTATAATCTTATTTTTTGGGTATTTCAATAATCTTAAAGGAGTACATCCTACAACTATTTCTTATTATAATGAATTACAGAGTACATTAGTTGAAGATGGATATTCGAATGCTTTAGTAGTGATGAGTGCTAAAAGAAACAAATGGCATAATGATTTGCTATCAAAATATGGAGGAGCCGCCAAAAATTCAAGACACCTCAAAGGAGAAGCTATTGATGTATTAGTTTTAGATGTTAATGATGATGGAAAAATGAATAGCGAAGATGTCGATATTGTTTATAATATTTTAGATAATAAAATTATTAAAAATAAAGGAGGCATTGGTACTTACAAAAATGATTATGGTTTCTTCAATAAACAAATGGTGCATTTTGATTGTAGAGGGCAAAAAGCTAGATGGCATAGATAGGCTTCTTGTAGTTAGTACAAAGTATTGAGTATAATATTAACAATGAATGATGAATTATTAAAGCAATTAGAAAAAGTTTCCCAATTGGCAAAAACATCCAAATGGGGACGCTTTATCAATAATCCTTTGACTTATTTAAATAGTTTAATTTTTAATAAAATTATTTATCCTTTTAATTATAAAGCTAAAGAAGTAAAATGCCATACTTTTTTTAATCAAAAAATGCAGATTTTATTACCTTCTAGCACTGATATTTATTTGACTGGTGGCAAAACCCACGATTCTGAAATTAGATTAGCTAGTTACATGATTCAACATCTTAAAGAAGGAAATACCTTTATTGATGTGGGGGCTCATTATGGATATTATAGCTTGTTAGCTCATCATTTAGTTGGTAAAAACGGACACGTTTATGGATTTGAACCAACTAGAAAAACCTTTCAATTATTAATCAAAAATACCATTCCTTTAGGAAATAATATTGTTGTATTTCAAAGGGCGATTGCTCAACAAAAAGGAGAAATTGAGTTTTTTGACTTCCCCAATAAATTCTCAGAATACAATACCTTCGAAAAAGAACAATTCAAAGAGGAATGGTGGTTCAAACATGCGAATTCCTATAAAGTGCAAACTTCGGTTTTAGATGAGATTGTATTGGGAAACAACATTGAGAATCCAATGATTAAAATAGATGTAGAAGGAGCAGAATTTCAAGTAATATCGGGCTTAACAAACACCTTAAAAACTCATTCTCCTATTATCATTATCGAATACCTTTCTGAAAATAGAAATAATAAAAACCACCAAAAAGCCATCAAATTAATAAAGAGTTTTCTTTATAAATCTTACATCATAAATGATTTAGGACAATTAGAAGCATGTGATAATATTGATGATTATTTTAATAAAAATAATATAGAATCAGATAATATTGTTTTAATGAAAAATTAAAGGGCATATTTTCTAATTATTGACTCTATAAACAACAAAGACAATAATTAGATGAAAAAAGAAAGCAATAAGACCAATCACTATGATAGAATTTTTAAAGAAAATGCAGAAGCAATATTCTTACCTCTTATCAAAGAACATTTAAAATTAGATATTTCATCATATAAACCATTAGAAACTAAACTGAGCAAAACTTTAGAACGTGAGATGGATTTTGTCTATGAAGTCATCACAAACCATAAAAGCAAATTTATTTTACATATTGAATTTCAAAGGAAAGATGATAAGAATATGGTTTATCGCATCGGCGAATATCATTCATTATTA
>JAHDBK010000401.1 GCA_020630455.1 Saprospiraceae bacterium | reverse complement strand
TATAAATTATTTTAAAAAATTAAAAAGTTCTATTATATCTTAAATTTATGGTCATAGGTGGGCTCATTTTGAGTGGTCGAATAGAATATTCTCTATTCAAGGCATTATTCAACATGAAGTCTATTTTATTTTTTTCATTAAAAGAATAAGAAGCCCTAAAATCTAGCACCCAATCTCCATTGATTTGACCTTTTCTAAAATCAGCAAGACTCGTAACTATTTTATTCACTCTTTCGTCAAATAATAAAACGAACTCGGTTATAACGCCTTCCCCCTTAAAGAAATCGTCTATATCATACATAAATCCATTATAATTGGCTGCCATACCGAAGGTAAAGTTTTTGACATCCATTTCCACATCCAATCGTCCAATGTGCATTGACCTAAAATTAAGCAGGCTATTGACTAGTGGGTCATCTGGTTTCATAATAAAACCATTAAATAAATTTTTAATAAAAACACCTACATTTTCTTGATTCGGATTTTCCGTTAAATCACCTGGGTAAGAATAAGTATATCCTGCTGTAAACCTTACAGGTAAGCCCCACAGTTTTCCTTCACCAAATCCTGAAACTTCAAAACCAGCAATTCTAGCACGGCTCACATTAGTAGCTTTAAATCCTAAGAAATCATCAGGATTCAAAACAATCAAACCTAAAGAATCTGCTAAAGTAGGATTTGTAGGGAGTAGTGTATCTGGCACATACATTCCAAATTGAAAATCAATTAAATTATCATAATCCATCCAAAACAGTGCAAAATCTACAAAGCCTTTCCACTCTCCTTCTTCTTTTCCAAATGCTCTTTTGTATCCAATTTCGGTACTACTTCCCGTTTCGATTTTCAAATCATAATTAGGAAAAACATTAATACCCGTTGTTATGTCTTCATTAATATAGCGTTCTGCTAAACTTGGAATTCTGTATCCTTGACCAAAAGAAGCCCTCAAAAAGTCTTTTTTACTGAGTGCATAATTCACACCTCCTCTAAATACTGGGAAAACTTTTAAAGAATCTTGTGAAACTTTAAAACTTTCTAAACGCATTCCCAAGGTTGTATTCAATCGTCCATTAAAAAAACCTTTTTCTATTTGCGTATATAGAGCCGTAATATCTGCATTTTCTGTAGAATATTGTACAATGGTATCGTTTTCTTCTGTAATAACTGTTTCGCGGATGAATAGATTACTTTTAGCATAAAAATGTTGGTATGAAATACCTGCTGCTACATTCAAATCAATTTCATCAAAATTCTTTTGAAATTGGTAATCACCGCTAAATAAACCCGTAGGAGAACTACTACTCGTTTTTAATATATTAAAATATCTAAATTTTAATTTATGCTGGTTTTCATTTTTATCAAAAGCATTAAGGTAGGGGTCTAAAGTATAAGTAGTATATCTTGCTTCATCAGGCGTTTCGATATGGACATAAGCATTTTCATAACCATCTTCCCAAATAAAGAAATCAGCGATTTCATGATACATGATATTTCCATTCAAACCTATAGTCACCCTATCATTTTTTGGAAGTCTATAACGAGTATTGAAATTGAAACGATAACGTTGTTCATTAGCTTGTTTCATATAATTTTTATTATAATGAACATTAGAACCTAAAACTAAATCAAAATTATCTTTAATTTTTTGACGATGAGCAAAATAGACTCCCGTAAAAAATGGTTGTCCAACATTTAAGGTGTCTACGTCTTTAGCATACCACCTTCTTCCATTTTTATTAGAAATATTATACAAGCCTGCGTAAGTCGTAATTTTGGTATATGCTTCGCTAGTAGGAAAAGCTGTTCGTACATTAATTACACCATTCAAGCCACCAGAACCATACAAAACAGAAGCAGAACCTTTGAGGATTTCAATTTGTGCTGCATTTTCAATTGGAATGAAATTCCATTTCACATCGCTTAATTCTGCGGATAATAATGGTTGGCCATCTACTACTACTGCTACACGACTTCCTGCACCATAAGCAAAGCCACTTCCACTTCTAATATTGGCTTGACCATCTACCACTTGAACACCAGGTACTCTTTCAATTACTTGAGCCAAGTCAGTATTCGCATTTTTAGCAATAGCTTCTGGACGAATTACTTCTATAGAAACAGCTTCTTTTGTATAGCTTTTTTCAATATTACTTCCTGTAATAGTAGTCAAACCTAAAATCTCTGATTCAATAGACAAGGTGATGTCTAAAACAATTTCTTCTTCCCCATTTACAGTAATTACTTTTACCAAATCTGCATAGCCTAAATAGGAGAAAGTCAATTCATGTTCTCCATCTTCTAGGGATAGTTCATAAGAACCATCATATTCAGAAATAGTACCTAAACTATTTGTTAAACTGACACTAGCACCTGCTAATTCTTCGCCATTAGCAGCATCGGTAATCTTGCCTTTTACAAGTGTTTGTGAAAAGCTAAAATTATAAAGAAAAATTGTTATTATTACAGTTAAAAAAAATTGTGTATTCTTCATTTAGATTTTATTTTTTAATTCAAAATAAAATAAGTTTTTTATAAAATAGTATGGTCAATAAAATCAAACTTATCTGGATAATCAGTAGTAAAATGCAAGCCTCTACTTTCTCTTCTCATCGAAGCGGAATAGGTTACCAAATATCCAATTGTAATTAAATTTCGCAACTCGCATAATTGAGGTGAAATAATAGTTGAACGATACAATTGTTCTGTTTCATCATATAATAGTTTCAAACGGTCAAAAGCCCTTTTCAATCTTACATTAGAACGAACTATCCCTACATAACTACTCATTATCTCTTTTAATTCTTTAGAACTTTGAGTAATCAATACCATTTCTTTTGGCTCGGTCGTCCCAATAGTATTCCAATTAGGGATTCTATTTTCAATATGATATTTATCAATATTATTAATAATATCATCATGAATCCTATGTGCGAAAACCATTGCTTCTAAAAGCGAATTAGAAGCCAAACGATTGGCTCCGTGCAATCCTGTATATGTACTTTCACCACAAGCATATAATCCGTCAATTGAAGAACGTCCAAATGCATCTACTTGTATACCTCCACATAGATAATGACAAGCAGGGACAACTGGAATATAATCTTTTTTAGGATTAATACCTATACTCATACACTTATCGTGAATCGTTGGAAAATGGGCATAAAAGCCTTCTTTGTCCAAGTGAGTACAATCTAAATACAAATGTTCAGAACCATTTATCTTCATTTCATTATCAATGGCTCTAGCGACAATATCACGAGGAGCTAAAGATTTTCTTTTATCATATCTGTGCATGAACTCTTCACCAGAGTTATCTCTTAAAATGGCACCATAGCCCCTAACTGCTTCTGATACTAAGAACACTGGATTTTCACCTGCTGGATTAAAAAGAGCTGTTGGATGAAACTGTACAAATTCCATACTTTCAATTCGACCTTTAGCTCTATAAGTCATGGCGATTCCATCACCTGTTGCTATAACAGGGTTGGTTGTATTTTTATAGATTTGTCCTGCACCTCCAGTCGCTACAACAGTTATTTTAGATAAAAATGTAATGATATCTCCATCTTTTTTATCTAACACATACGCTCCAAAACACTTAATATTGGGCGTTGCTCTAGTAATATTATAACCCAAGTGGTGTTGAGTAAGCAAATCTAAAGCAAAATAATGTTCATATACTTCAACATTAGGCAATTCGTTGGCTTTGGCCATTAGAGCTCTTTGAATTTCCCAACCTGTCAAATCTTTAAAATGTAAAATTCTATTTTCTGAATGCCCTCCTTCTTTACCTAGGTCATAATCAATTTTTGATTTATTTTTATCGAAGCGAGTACCCCAATCTATAATTTCTCTGACTCTATCAGGTCCTTCTTTTACTACTATTTCGACGATTTTTTCATTACAGAGTCCATCCCCTGCATCTAAAGTATCTTCAATATGTTTTTGATGATTATCTTTATCTTTATTCCAAACAGCTGCTACTCCACCTTGTGCATATCTAGTATTAGATTCCTCTTGTTCTGTTTTAGTTATAAGGGTTACTTTTAGAGAAGTATCTGCTAATGCGGTCTTGATAGCAAGAGTTAAACCTGCTATACCAGAACCCAAAATCAAAACATCCGTAGTCTTTTTCAAAATTATTCATTTTCTTGAACAAACCGCAAATTTAAGCATTACTTGTACATAGTCTATCAATTTTAATACATTAATTTTTTCTTAAAAATGTATTTCACCCTTTCACTTTTACAAATAATAAAGAATATTCTTTATTATTCATTATTATTCTTATA
>JAHDBK010000400.1 GCA_020630455.1 Saprospiraceae bacterium | reverse complement strand
TATCAGTTATCAGTTATCAGTTATCAGTTATCAGTTATCAGTTATCAGTTAATTTTTTGGAGTATAAAGATAACAAATATTCTTTATTTTTTCTTGATTTTTAATGTGTTTGGCTAAGGGTAGTTTGATTTTTAGGGAATTATCCGAATCTTCTTTTTCTAATGAAATAATAAAAGAATCCAAAAATAGCTAAAAATATAATGGGTAATCCAATATTAACAAATTGCCATTTTATTTTTTCATTTTTTGCTTTAGTACAATCCATTAAATTGAGTTTTACTTCCTTGTTTTTAGCTTGTATGATTCCATCATCATTAAGCATATATTCGATAGTATTCATTAAGAAATCTTTATTGGCAAAGCTATAGCCAGAAACCCTATCAAATCCCAATGCTCTAATATTTCCAGATTTAGTATCGAATTCATTTCTAATAATATCACCATCGCTAACAACTAGCATTTTGGTAGGTTCAGAACGCTTTTTGTGTTCCATTCCTTTATTTTTTAATAAATCTAACATATCAGAGGTAGCATTAAATTCGTATGCCGAACTAAAAATACCTTCTGATAAAACAGCGACAGGTAGATTACCTTTGTTAAAATATTGAGGGTCGGGTTCTTCTCTTAAAAATTCGAAATTTAAATCTACAGGAGAATATTTCAACATCGTTTTATCAGATGTTTTTAGTAATATTGTTTTCTTAGTTTTGGCTTTTTTAGTCGCTATAGTATCAATTACACTTGCAAACTGTAGATTAACCC
This sequence comes from Saprospiraceae bacterium, assembly GCA_020630455.1. Lineage (GTDB taxonomy): Bacteria > Bacteroidota > Bacteroidia > Chitinophagales > Saprospiraceae > JAHDCE01. Next base: position 3,540 of record JAHDBK010000400.1, on the reverse strand, counting down.
TATCTAAGTTTTTTACAATAGGATTGTTTGAAAAAGGTCTAACAGCAGGGTGGAAATACCAAGGGAAATTATCCATTTGAGAAGCATCTCCCATATTTCCTGTAACTAACCTTACTGAAGTACATTCCAAATCCATGATAAGGTTGGGTTGAATTCTAAAACCATATTTGAATAATTGGTCTTCTATTCCTAATGGATAATCATAAGGTGTATATTGATTCATTAAAAGCATAGAGTCTAAACTCGCTGTTAAGCGGTCAATTAACCAAATGACTTTTCCACCATTCATGATGTATTGGTCAATTAAAAATTTATCTTTTTCTTGGAACTCTAAACGAGGTTTGGCTATTATCAATACATCTATTTTGTTATCAATGATAGAAATGCTATCAAAAGGAAGTCTACCTACAGCGTAACCATTCATTCTGAGCGTTCTGTCAATATCATAAACTTCTTGTGCGTCTAGTTCGCCTCTACCTTCTGTAAAAGCGATAATTCCTGTTTCTTTTCTATTGGCTTGACTAATTCCTCTTGCAATATTATATTCTAACATAGAAACAGAGTTAGCAATGACTGTTTTTTCGTCTTGTCCTGGAATTTCATTTTCCATTAAATTAATGAGAATAGTATCCTTTCCTTCAAATAAAGCGGCTGGAAAAACATATACATCTTTGCCTTGTTGGTCTTTACCCACTCTTACAGGGTTGACACCCATTTGCTTGAGAGCCATGCCTCTACCTCTTACTTCTTCAATCGTTCCTTCATTAATATCTTCATAAAAGAAATTGATTTTATTACTATATGACTGAAATTGTTCTAATTTTTCTGTAATACTTTTTTTAAATAATTTGAAATCAGCAGGTAGAAATTCTGCCGTCATAAAAACCCTAATAGATACAGGACTTTCTAAGGACTCCAATTCATTAATTACAGGAGAAGATAAAGAGTATCTTTTATCTTCAGTCAAATCAACTTGCTTGTAATAGGTCTGTGCTACTATATTAACTACAATAATCCCGACTATTAAAAACAATAATTTTTTCATTTAATTATAATTTATTTAATAACTGATAACGGTTACTGTTCTTTTTCTAATTGATAATAAGTTAATCCTAAAAATAAAGCGATAAATGAAATAAAATATATTATATCTCTACTATCAATTAACCCTCTACTGATTGAATTATAATGATAATCTATTCCTAAAAACTGAACAAAATCATCACTACTTCCTAAGAACACAGGAAGTTTACTTAAATATAAGAAGCCCCAATGACAGAAAAAACATAAAAAAGCAGCTAGCATAAAAGCTACAATTTGGTTGTTCGTTAGAGATGATGCAAATAATCCTATTGCTGCGTAAGCAGCACCTAATAAAAATAATCCTAAATAAGAACCACTAACTGCTCCGACATCAATATTTCCCTTTGGTGAACCCAATTGATATACCGTATAAAAATAGAGTAGGGTAGGAATTAATGCAAATAATATTAATAAAATAGCAGATAAATATTTTCCACCAATAATATCTACTAAACGAGTAGGTTTGGTAATTAAAAATTCAATAGTACCATTTTGTTTTTCTTCTGCTAATGAACGCATCGTGATGGCAGGGATTAAAAACACAAAAATCCAAGGAGCCATAGAAAATAATTGTTCTAATGTAGCATAACAATACTCTAAAATAGAATAATCGGGAAATACCCATAAAAACAATCCCATAATTACTAAAAATACTCCTATGACAATATAAGCTGTCAAGGAGCTAAAGTACATATTGACTTCTTTTTTTAATATTTCTAACATGTTGAGTACTTAGTATTGAGTACTTAGTATTGAGTACTTATTTATTAATAACAAATTCATTTCTATCATTAAAAATCTGAATGAATTTAAGTAATTGCTTGTTGCGTGTATTTCTTTCAGTTTCTTTAAAAGTATGTAGTAATTGTTTATCACTCGAAATCCATTTTTCAACATTATAATCGTTCAACTCCTTGGATTTTCCTTCTAAAGAAAGCATCATTTTTTTAGTTTTGGTAACCTTTCTTTCAATTGTTTTTGTTCTAAAAGGTTTTTTGTTGAGTGGATTGTAAGCAGAAATTTCATAAGATTCTACCGTTTCGTATTCATATTCATAATAAGAAATACTTCCTCGTATTTGTAATGCTGCAAAGGTATAAAATTGATTGGTTGTGTCTTTAAATACCTTTATATATGGTGTCCCATTCACACAAAATCCCCAAATAGAATCTAGTGATAATGATTCCTCTTTTTCTAATTTATTAATAAAACTAATTTGAGCTTTATTTGAAATTTCAAGAACGATAATATCTGTTTCTACATCATTCCAATAAACACTTGGTTTATCATTTTTTAATTCTTCAATAGAATGATAAATACCATTCTGAAAAGCATAGTTATTGTCCACTATTTGTGCATTTAAAATACAAAAATGGAATAATAATATTGCTAATAATATATTTTTTATATAATTCAAAATAATTTTTTTAATGTCTAAAACAATTTTTCTGATAACTGATTACTGTTTCGTCAAAAGTCTAAATACGTCTTCTGCTTCATAATTTCTTTGGGTCATTTCTAGTAAAACAAGGTTTTTTTCCTTTGCAAACTCAAACAAATGAGTTCGAATATCACTAGAACCATCTGAACTTATAATCCATTGATGTTCTTCTTCTCCTTTCTCAATTTTAGAAAGTCCTTCAGCTTTAAATATTTGTTTTAAATTAATGTTTTTATCAAATTTAACAATGACTTCTACTCCTTGTTGCCCAGCATTTTGTTTCAGTTCTTGCAAATCACCTTTGCCGACTACTTTTCCTTGATTAATAATGACTACTTGTTTACAAAGAGCTTCCACCTCTTGCATAATATGGGTACTAAAAATAACCGTTTTTTCCTTAGCTAAATTTCGTATTAATTTTCTAATATCAGCCAATTGATTGGGGTCAAGTCCAGATGTAGGCTCATCAAGAATTAAGACTTTGGGGTCGTGGATTAAGGCTTGAGCTAGTCCCACTCTTTGGCGATAACCCTTAGAAAGCATGTGTATTTTTTTGTGTTGTTCTCTACCCAAACCCGTCATGTCAATCATTTCCTTGATTCGTTTGCTTTTGTCTTTGATTTGATGTAATCCTGCTACAAAATTCAAGTATTCTTTGACATACATATCTTTATATAAAGGATTATGTTCAGGTAAATACCCAATATTCCTCTTGACTTCCCTAGGATTATCTCTTGTGTCTATACCTGCCACTTTAGCTGTACCACTATCTTGGCTGATAAAACAAGAAAGGATTTTCATTGTAGTAGTCTTACCTGCTCCATTTGGTCCTAAAAAACCTGTAACTTCGCCTTTTTTAGCTTCAAAAGAAACATTATCTAATGCTTTTTGTTGATTGTATATCTTTGTAAGATTTTCTATTTGAACAGACATCTTTTTAGTATTGAGTATCTAGTATTGAGCTTTGTGTTTTTATTTTCATATACCGTATGTTTTTTACCATTTTTATCAATCAA
>JAHDBK010000399.1 GCA_020630455.1 Saprospiraceae bacterium | reverse complement strand
TATTTGGACACTTGTAGTTTTGTCGGCTTGGCTTAAAGAGAATAAATTTTGAAAATTCTATTTCCTATAGGTTCTTTTTATCCTTCTCAATCAGGGGGACCCAATAATACAATATATTGGCTAGCCAAAGCATTGTTCAAAAATGGTTTTAAACCTACCGTAATGACTACTCAGGATGGCATTTTAAAAGAACATCAAATCCAATTTAATAAATGGTTGGATATGGATTGTGGAAAAGTCATTTATCAAAAGACCTTAATACATTATTTACCATTTAGATTATATTTTAGGACTTTATTAGAAATGAGTAAAAACGATATTATTCATCTCAATAATCTTTTCTACCCTTTATCATGGTTAACAGCAATAGCTAATGTCTTGTTTTTCAAAAGAAAAATGATTTGGTCTATAAGGGGAGAACTAAACGACAATGCTTTGGTATATAGTACTTGGAAAAAAAAGCCTATTTTATTTTTAATCAATAATTTCCTAAAAAAATATACTTTGTTTCATGCTACTTCAAGCGAAGAACAACAATATATTAAAAAGCATTTTGGGGAAAATACAAAAGTGCAAATCTTCCCAAATTATATGGAGCTCCCTCAATTAATTGATAATAAAAAAGATATTAATACCATTAATCCTTATTTATTTTATATGGGACGAATACACCCCATAAAAGCTTTAGATAATTTATTTGAAGGTCTTTCTATTTCTAGACTTTTTATGAGTTCTAGTTTTAAATTTAAAATTGCAGGTAGAGATGATAGTGATTATGCTAAAGGCTTAAAAGATTTAGTTGAAAAATTAAAATTAGAAAATAAAATAGAATTTTTAGGACATTTAGAAGGAAATAAAAAACAAGTATTATTTTCTAAGGCTTCTTTTACATTCTTAGTTTCACACAGTGAAAATTTTGGAAATGTTGTGGTTGAGTCTTTAGCTCAAAAAACACCTGTAGTAGCATCTAAAGGAACACCTTGGCAAGTTTTAGAAAAAGATAAAGCAGGTTTTTGGATAGATAATTCACCAAAACAAATCGCTGAAAAAATAGATGAAATTATAGATATGCCTCTTCAAGAATATAATGAATATTCTAAGAATGCCTATGCTTTAATAAATGAGAAATTCAATATTGATAAAAATGTTGAAAAATGGATATCTGTTTATAAAAATTAATTTATGACAAGACAATTTAAAGATTTATTAAAAAGATTCTTTTTTAGAATACATAAAATGCTGATTAGGTTTGGCATTCATATTCTTCCTATTCATTATTATTCGCCAATTCCTAATATAATTGAATTGGAGAAGACTAAGGATATTTGGAAAAAAAGATCTGAGATGAAAGGTGTGAAATTAGATATTCAAAACCAGATTGAAAATTTAAGCCAAATTTGTTTGCCTTTTGAAAATGAGTATCATGGTAATAAAACATACTTGGAGGGAGTTCGCATGTCTTATGGACCAGGTTACGGATATATTGAAGCTCAAACATTACATGCTTTTATTAGATGTTATAAACCTAAAAAAATAATTGAAGTTGGTTCTGGTGTTTCTACATATTGTATGTTGAAAGCAATAGAATTAAATGGAGTAAATTGTGAATTAACTTGTATTGAACCATATCCATCAGATAAATTAAAGGAGCTAGCCAATCAAAATAAAATTAGATTGATAAATGAAAAAGTACAAACAGTTTCTCCTGATGTCTTTGAAAGATTAGAAGAAAACGATTTGTTATTTATAGATTCCTCTCATACTGTAAAACCAGGTAGTGATGTTAATTTCTTATTTCTTGAAATAATGCCTCGCCTTAATAAAGGAGTTAATATACATATTCATGATATTTATTTTCCTTTTGATTTTGATAGAGCAGTTTTAAAAACATTCTATCACGCAATGGAAACCTCATTACTCCATGCTTATCTAATAGACAATAGTAGAATTGAAATTATATTTTGTTTAAGCCTTTTACATTATGATGCTCAAGAAGACCTCAAAAAAATCTTCAAAGAGTATGAACCTGAAAACGACCATTTAGGTACACCAGTTAGTAATACAGCTTTTGAACAGGATGGCAAACATTTCCCTTCAGCAATTTATTTGAAAACACTCAATTAAAATGTCTAGAAGTAATACATTAACAGTAATTATTCTTACATACAATGAAGAAGCTAATATTACAGATTGCTTAGATTCATTAGAAAATATACAAGCTAATATTTATGTCGTAGATTCGTTTTCTACAGACCAAACTATTGATATTTTAAAGAAAAGAAATATTCAATATGTCCAACACCCATTTGAGAATTATTCAAGACAAAGAAATTGGGCACAAAAAAACTGCCCCTTTGATACTCCATGGATATTACATCTAGACGCAGGAGAAAGACTTACTCCGAATCTAGTTCAGTGGATTAATCAATCATTTGATAAAGAAAAAGAATTATATGATGGGTTTATGTTCAGTAGGAAAACCGTTTTTCTAGGGAAATGGATTAGGTTTGGAGGGCATTATCCTAATTATCATTTAAGATTATATAAAAGAGGAAAAGGAAAATGCGAGGATAAAATTTATGACCAACACTTTGTAGTTGATGGAAAAGTGAAAGCCCTTAAAAAAGGGAATGATATGATTGATACAGTATGTGATAATATTATTGATTTTATCAAAGGACATTCTAAATGGATTGTTTTTGAAGCATCGGAAAGATTGCTCAATTCTAGAGAAGTGGGTGATGTTCAATCCAATTTTTTTGGTAATAAGATAGAAAGAAGAAGGTGGCTGAAAAACAACATTTTTCAAAAAACACCGCTTTTCATTAGAAGCATTCTTTATTTTATTTATAGATATTTTATTCGACTGGGATTTTTGGATGGTATTCAAGGTTTAGTCTTTCATTTTTTACAAGGTTTTTGGTTTCGTTTTATGATTGATGCTGTAATTTTCCATGTCAAATGGGTCGCCAGAAAAGAGCATTTAGATATTAAACAAGTTTTGAAGCAAAGATATAATATGAATTTTGATAATGAATAATTATTTATCTTATGGCTTCTTTATAACTATTATTTTTTTTGTTTTTTATCCACAATATTTTTTAATAATTGATGAAGTCTATTATGCTCAAAGAGGGGTGGAATTGTTTTCAAATATTAATCCCTTTGATATAGTGGAATGGCAAAACGGAACACCTCAAAATATCAATACGGATATTCGCCAATATCCATTATTAACATCCTTGTTAAGTGGTGTTTTATGGTGGATAGGAGGATTTAAAGCACAGTTCTTATTAGGATTTGTAAGCCTTTTAATTACTTTATATTTTACTGAAAAAATTCTTTTAAGTTTAAAATTACCAAAATTTTGGACGATACTCATATTGATGTTTCCTGCCACTGCTTTGATGTCGCGTACAGTGATGAGCGATATGCCTAGTATGGCATTAGTAACCATTTTTTTATATCTACTTTTTAAGAATCGCAATAGTTTATGGGGAATTTTGGTAGCAGGAAGTATTTTAGGTACTGCTTTTTTTTTAAGAGAAACTAACATTATTTTAATTGGAGTATTAAGTATTCCTTTTTTAATGAAAAATAATAAAAATAAAGAAATTTCTTTATTTTTGTTGAGTGCTGTTTTACTATTCGGAACATTTTTTTTATTTTCTTTGAATATATATGGACCCAATTTTTATTCAAGAGAATTAGGAGTATATGGGTTTTCAGTTGATAATTTATTCAATAACTTATTTATTTACACTATTATACTCTTAGCTTTATTTCCACTAAGTATTTATTTTTTATTTAAGTATAATGATAAGTATGCTAATTACTTGAAAATAGCGGTAAGTTTGTATTTGGGGGTTTACTTATTGTACTCTTATAATGGCATAGAAAATAGCGGTATAAAAGGAATTTTATTAAACGCTAGATTTATTTTACCTATAATTCCAATTTTTATCATTGCCATTGCTCATTTTTTTCAAAAAAAAATAGTTACATTTGTTAATAAGAAAACTTTTGTTTTAGGTACTTCATTTTCAATATTTATATTAATACATGTTATTTGTTGGTATCAAAATAAAACACAAATGAGGCTTGTTGAACATATAAAAAAATATGACAATTCAATTATAGCCTCAAATTTTTCATATAATAAACTAAAATATCTAAATTATTTTACGACAAATAATAACTTTGTAGTTTATAATGAAAACGATATTAAAGAGTGTATAAATAAAAGCAATCAAAGTGTTTTTGTAATCGTTTTTAATAATACTAAAAATTTATCAATCTTAAATGATG
>JAHDBK010000002.1:23277-25982 GCA_020630455.1 Saprospiraceae bacterium | reverse complement strand
AACAGGTGGAGATTTTGATGCAGCTATTGAGTTTTTAAGAAAAAAAGGACAAAAATTATCTTTAAAACGTGCAGATAGAGAAGCTAACGAAGGAGTTGTTATTGCCTTAACTTCAGGTAATCGTAATAAAGGCGTTGTCGTTAAATTAAGCTGTGAAACAGATTTCGTTGCTAAAACTGAATCTTTTATTGCTTTAGGTCAAAAAATAGCAGAAATCGCTTTAGATAAATTACCTGCTGACAAAGAGGCTCTTTTAGCTTTATCATTCGAAGGAAGTCTTTCAGTTGGTGAAAAAGTAACAGAACAACTAGGTGTAATTGGTGAAAAGTTAGAAATCGCTGCTTACGAAAAAATCGAAACAGCAGCTGGTGAAGGACAAGTAGTTCCTTATATTCACATGGGTTACAAAGCAGGTGTTATTGTAGCTTTAAATCTTGAAGGAACTAATTTACAAGAACCAGGCAGGAACGTAGCTATGCAAATTGCAGCTATGAATCCGATTGCAGTTGATAAAAACGGAGTAGATGCTACAACAATTCAAAAAGAAATCGAAATTGGAAAAGAATTAGCTATCAACGAAGGTAAGCCTGCTGATTTAGCAGAAAAAATTGCTATGGGTAGATTGAATAAATTTTATAAAGAAAACACCTTATTAGCACAACAATATGTAAGAGACGGAAAATTATCCGTTGCTGCTTACTTACAAACATTTGACAAAAACTTAACCGTTACAGATTTTAAACATGTTAAGTTAGGTTAACAAATAATAAAAAAGCGAAATCAATTGATTTCGCTTTTTTTATGTAATTTTATAAATAAATATATTTAAAAGAACATTCTCAATATCTTTTTATAAATGGCAACAAAATATAAAAGAATATTATTAAAACTTAGTGGTGAATCTTTAATGGGCAATCAAGAATTTGGTATAGACCCTAATATGTTAAAACACTACGCTAATCAAATCAAAAGCTTGAAAGACGCAGGTATTGAAATCGCTATTGTAATAGGTGGTGGCAATATTTTTAGAGGTTTACAAGCTAAGGATTCTGGAATAGAACGCGTTCAAGGAGACTATATGGGGATGATGGCCACAGTTATCAACGGTATGGCACTTCAAAGTGCTATTGAAGGCTTGGGCATCTATACTCGTCTAATTACTGCTATTAAAATGGAACAAATTGCTGAACCATATATTAGACGTAGAGCAATTCGCCACCTTGAAAAAGGAAGAGTAGTTATTTTTTCGGCAGGAACGGGAAGCCCATATTTTACCACAGATTCAGCAGCAGCACTAAGAGCTAATGAAATTAATGCTGACGTTATCCTAAAAGGAACAAGGGTAGATGGGATTTATACTGCAGACCCAGAAAAAGACCCTACTGCTACCAAATTCGATAAAATTTCTTTTGCTAAAGTCATCAGTTTAGGATTAAATGTAATGGATATGACCGCATTTACCATTTGCAAAGAAAACAATTTACCTATTATTGTCTTTGATATTAATAAAAAAGAAAACTTAACAAAGATTATTAAAGGAGAGCCTGTAGGAACTTTAGTGGAATAAAATTGTTTTGAAATTTTAATATTTGTGACTTTGTTAATAAATTCGTGTCGAATTAAGAAAGAGTATTAAGATATCCTCTTTTAAAATATTAATTATTATGCAAGAAGAAATAGACTTTTATATCGAAACAGCAAAAGAATCCATGCAAGGTGCATTGGAACATTTAGCTCGTGAATTGACTAGGGTAAGAACGGGAAAAGCTTCTACCGCTATGCTAACAGGAGTTCAAGCAGAATTTTATGGTATTCAAACACCTATAAGCCAAATGGCCAATGTGACTACTCCAGATGCTAGAACTATAATGATTCAACCTTGGGACAAAACAGCATTAACTGCTATTGAAACAGCAATTATAGCTTCTAATTTGGGATTAAATCCTCAAAATGATGGTGAAATCATTAGAATCAATGTTCCTCCTTTGACTGAAGAACGTCGTCGTGAAATGGTTAAAAAGTCAAAAACTTATTTAGAAGATGCCAAAGTAAGCATCCGTAATTCTCGTAGAGATTTGATGGAAGCGATTAAACAAGCTGTCAAAGATGGTTATCCAGAAGATATGGGAAAAAGAATGGAGCAAGAAGCTCAGAACATTACTAATTCTTATTCTGAAAAAGCGGATAAATTATCAAATGATAAAGAAAAAGAGATTATGACGGTATAAACTTTTAGTTCGTCATTTAATAAAATTGTAAAAATTTTATTTTTAACGAGTAAATAATAAAGAAAATTCTTTATTATTTGCTCATTAAAAAATCTAATGTCTATAGTCTATTATCTGATTATTTATTTTATACCAATTCTAAAAGGCTATTGATTTCAATCAATAGCCTTTTAAATAAAATATAAATGAAAACATCAAGCAATCCATATATATTAAACTTAGAGAGTAGTACTTCGATCTGCTCTGTTTGTATTAGCAAAGGTGATGAAATAATATCTATTGAAGAAAGCCATATACCCAATGCACATTCTTCCCAAATGACTATTCTTATAGAAAAATGTTTAGAAAAATCCAAAATTAAAATCAAAGAACTTCACGCTGTAGCAGTGAGCGAAGGTCCTGGCTCTTATACTGGATTACGAATTGGTTTTTCAATAGCTAAAGGCATTTGTTATTCTGCCGATATTCCATTAATTT
>JAHDBK010000002.1:0-23177 GCA_020630455.1 Saprospiraceae bacterium | reverse complement strand
ATTGGTTTTTCAATAGCTAAAGGCATTTGTTATTCTGCCGATATTCCATTAATTTTAGTGAGTACTTTAGAATCTCTTGCTCGTGCTTGTATAAAAAGCAGCCCTTCTGAATTAGTACCATATATTGTCTATCCTATGATTGACGCAAGAAGGATGGAAGTCTACACAGCTTGTTTTGATGATACAGGTAAAACAATAGAAAATCCTAGAGCACTTATCTTAGATGATTTTTTTTCTAAAAAAATTTTCACAATAAAAAAAAATGTAATATATTGTGGTGACGGTGCTACTAAAGTGAGTCGTTTAGAGGGCTTTGAAAAAGCAAAAATAGTAGATATTCTTTGTTCTTCTCGTCATCTAGTTCCTTTATCACATCGTGCATACATAACGCAAACTTTCAAAAATATCGCATATACTTCCCCCCTGTATTTGAAGTCTCCAAACATTACTATACCTAAGAAAAAATTGTAATACGTACATTTTCTTGAGGTAACGGTAGGTAAATTGTAAGTAATTACAAATTTTTATTTCAAATATTATATGTTTTTACATATATTTGAATCTAAAAAAACGTATTTGGCACAGTTATTGAAAAAATTTATATATGTAAATTATTTTCATAAATAAACGCTACTAATGAGTAGTTAAAGAAATTTTTATTAAACATTAAATTATTACTGATGAGAAAGCAGAAAGACGAAACAATTGTCTTAGGACAAAGTAGCCAGTCTATCCAACTGGATTATTCCGAATTAAGAAGAGCCGTTTTGGTATTAAGAGCGGTGAATCACAAGTTACGCCAGTCAATAATCGACTTATTAGAAGAAAACGAGCAAATGACTGTAACAGAAATTTATATTAAATTGAGATTAGAACAATCTGTTGCTTCACAACATTTAGCCATCCTAAGAAAAGCTGGTGTAGTTGAAACGAATAGAACAGGAAAGTTCATTTATTATTATCTAAATAATGATAGGTTAGCACAAATTTCAAAACTAATAGAAGACTTGGCTCAATAAAAAAATACATTTTCACAGTAAACATATTTTTAATATGAGGCCAAAAAAGCTGATAATTTCAAAAATTATCAGCTTTTTTTATTAAAGTATTATAAAAATTGAAAGAAAACCATTAAACTTGTGTTTATACTATATTCAACATATTTACTAAAACAATAATGTGAACAGAAATGAGAAATACTGAACTTCCTATTAACACAGAAGCACTCAAGGTCTCTTCAGAAATTTTGAGAGCCTTATGTCATCCTCTTCGATTAAAAATTCTTGAATTTATTGATCAAAATGACAACATTAGTGTTAACACTATTTACAATACTTTAAAATTAGAACAATCCATCACTTCTCAACATCTTAGAATAATGAGAAATGCTGGAATAGTAAGTACTCGTCGTGAAGGAAAATTCATTTATTATCAAATAGAGTATACAAAAGTTAAAAATGTGATGCATCACATTCACAATTATATTGAAGAAGAAAAAGCGCTCAAGGATCAAAACAAAAAGAAAGTTAGTTAATAAGTAATACTCATAAATTAATACTCATTTTAGTACAATTACTCATTTTACTCTTTTTCGGAACTAATATTTTTAATTGAAAGTTTATATTTAAATATCTTTTACAAAAGATATTTAATAAGAGCGTGTTTTAAATTAGCTTTTATTGTATTTTTGCAACTTTGTAATTAAAACATTTTAGCTTCAATGAGTGATTTATATATTCACAATAGTTTATCAAGTAAAAAAGAAAAATTTATTCCCATTAATAAAGACCTCATCGGTTTATATGTTTGTGGCCCAACAGTATATAGTGATGTACACTTAGGAAATTGTAGAACATTTACCTCTTTTGATATTGTATATCGTTATCTTCAATACATTGGTTATAAAGTGCGTTATGTTAGAAATATCACGGATGCTGGGCATCTTGACGGTGACGCAGATATAGGCACTGAAGATAAAATGGCAAAAACGGCAAAAGCCCTAAAATTAGAACCTATGGAAGTAGCTCATCATTACACGGTAGGTTTTCATAAAATGATGGAACTTTTCAACAATTTGCCTCCCAATATTGAACCTCGTGCAACAGGACACATTACAGAGCAAATAGAAATGGTTCAGGATATTTTAGAAAATGGCTATGGCTATGAAGTCAATGGTTCTGTTTATTTCAACGTTCAAAAATTTGCTGAAGAGAATGATGTATACGGCAAATTATCGGGTAGAGTCATTGATGATCTTTTATCTGAAACTCGAGACCTAAAAAATCAAGGAGAAAAAAGGCATTCAGCCGATTTTGCTATTTGGATAAAAGCAGACGAGCATACTTTACAACGTTGGAACTCTCCTTGGGGGGAAGGTTTCCCAGGCTGGCACCTAGAGTGTTCTGCTATGAGTACTAAATATTTGGGTAGCCGATTTGATATACACGGCGGTGGAGAAGATTTAAAATTCCCTCATCATGAAAATGAAATTGCCCAAAACTGTGGGGCTTGCAATGTTGTTCCTGTAAATTATTGGATGCATGGTAATATGTTACTCTTGAATGGTAGAAAAATGAGTAAAACGCCTGACCCAATTACTGGAATTAGTAATTCTATAATGCCACAAGATTTATTTTCAGGTAAAAATGAATTTTTTTCTAAAGCATATAGTCCTATGGTTTTACGTTTCTTTATGCTTCAAGCTCATTATAGAAGTACTTTGGACTTAAGCGATGAAGCATTATTAGCTGCCGAAAAAGGTTATTATAGGCTGATGGAAGCCAACCATCGTTTACAAGACTTAGTGCATACAGGAGAAGAAAATATTCATGAAAATGAAAATGAGCAAATAGAAAAAATGATTCAAGCGGCTATAGATGATATGAATGATGATTTCAATACGCCAAAAGCTTTGTCTAGGTTGTTCGTTTTAGTCAACAAAATCAATTCTATTCATACCAATCAAATTAATATTAGTAGTATTAAAGAAGAAACATTCAATAAATTAAAGAAAGTTTTTAATGATTTCATCTTCGATATTTTTGGTTTAAAAGACGAAACTCAAAGTACCGATGAAAGTACAGCACACGTATTAGACGGATTGATGGATTTGATAATAAATATCAGACAAGATGCTCGTACTACTAAAAATTGGGGAACATCCGATCAAATTAGAGATAAATTGAATGAATTAAAAATTAAATTAAAAGATTCTAAAGATGGGACTTCTTGGACGATAGAAAAATAATACGCTATCATCATTAAAATCGTCATTTAATTCTTTTGATTTTTTGTAGTATTCTTTAGTATTTTGTATAAAAATTAAAATCCGCCACTATAATTTCAACAGTGGCGGATTTTAATTTAATAACAAATTTTTGTTATTTTTCCTTGTTTTTCTTCTCTTCTTTTTCAATTTTATCTTTGGCTTTAGCAATATCATAAGCATTAATGATTTCTTTGACCAATCTATGTCTTACCACATCTTCATTTCTCAGTCTTACGATTCCAATTCCTTCGATGCCATTTAAAATATCAAGAGAACGCTTTAAGCCAGACGTTACATTTCTAGGCAAATCTATTTGAGATAAATCGCCTGTTACAATACATTTAGCGGAAGGACCTAAACGAGTTAAGAACATTTTAATCTGAGTACTCGTACTATTTTGAGCTTCGTCCATTATTACAAATGCATTATCAAGAGTTCTACCTCTCATAAATGCTAATGGAGCGATTTCTATTACTCTTGTAGTAATCAGGTGTTCCAATTTTTCTGCAGGAATCATATCGTCTAAAGCATCATACAAAGGACGTAAATAAGGATCGATTTTTTCTTTTAAGTCTCCTGGTAAAAAACCTAAATTCTCACCCGCTTCAACTGCAGGTCTAGTCAAAATTATTTTTTTGACCGTTCTATTTTTTAATGCCCTTACGGCTAATGCTACAGCTGTATAAGTCTTACCTGTACCAGCAGGACCGATGGCAAATACGACATCATTTTGTTCAGAAGAATCTACCAAAATTTGTTGATTACGGGTACGAGCTTTAATAGGCTTGCCTCCTTTACCATAAACTATAGTATGACCATTTTCTTTTTGAGATAATTTAGACTCAAAAGGATTCGTTCCATTGAGTAAATCCTTAACGGTTTCTGTAGATAATTCGCCAAACTCTTTCAATGCTTTTATCATGAGTTCGATTTTATCTTTTAACCGTTGACTGTGTTTTTTTTCACCCAACAGTTTGATTTGGGAACCACGAGCCACTATTTTTACTTCAGGAAAGGCTTTACGCAATAGGTTTAACTTCTTATTATTCTCACCCCACAAATCCACCAAACTTACATCATTTAACTGTAATACTATTTCGCTCAATGTGATTTTTGTACTCAAATTTTATTATATAATTTTAATTAATTAGACAATCGAACAATAGATTGTAGATATACCCTAAAACACCAATAGTGTAATGTTACTTATATATGTGTTTTTTTAGACTATTATGTCTTAGACTATGTTTAAATTTTTTATAAAAATAATCATTTTATTGATTATACAAATAATTATAATAATAAGTTTCTTTATTTAAACTTTATTATAACGGCAACGTACATACGCAGAGGCCGCGTTTAGCGGTACTTGGGTACTTGATGTATGTACAATGTTGGACACAGTCTTATTTTCTTGTAATAAAGTTTTTAGTAATAAATTCTCTGGCAGGTACTTTTCTTAATTCAAAGTCTTCCATTAATCCATTATCATCATAATATTCATTTATTTTTTCCAATCGTATTTTTTCTTTATCTATTTCTAATATTCCTACTCTTACTTCTGATTTTGTATTACAACCTGCTGATCCCAGATTTATATATCTAGAATTCCCAGTTATTTCGCTTGATATATGATTATGGCCATAAAAAATTATTTCTGAATTTATTCCATCAAACATTTCATCCATTTGTGAACGAGTTGGATTTAAAATATGTTCTTTAAACCAATTTTCTTTTTCATCATATCCGTAATGCATAAATGTTATTTTCTTTGTTTTATCTATTTTCAATTCTTCTTTAAATTTCCATTTTTGAACTATTTCTCTTTTTTCTAGTCCTATTTGCTTATGATGCCATTTTTGATGTTGAAACTCTTCTTCACTCATTAGTTTTGGTCTTGGGTTTGGAATCCCATTTGCAAACCAATAATCATGATTGCCCATTATTAAAATCAGATTTTTTATTTTCATTGCTTTCTCAAATACCTCTCTTGGGTGTGGTCCTATTCCTATTAAATCTCCAACATGATAAATCTTATCACAATTATTCCTTGTGAATATTTCTATTGATTTTTTAAACGCAGGTAAATTTGCATGTATATCTTGAAATATTCCAATTTTCATATGATTTCTGTTTTTGTTTTTGGTTGTGATCAACTTATAAATATATTAAATCTACTTCAAAACGATTATCTATTTCCTCTTAGCCCACAAATATCCCATTCCACCAATTCCAATTGTAAAAAACATAATTGAAATCACTTCCGCTTGAGTTAAGCCCCAAGCAAATATATCATTTACTCTTATTTTCTCGATGAACCATCTTTCTATACCTACCATTACCATATATAAGAAAAATATCATACCTGGAATGGCGATTTTTTTTCTTACACCCCAAATTATTCCAAATACACTCAACAACATTCCAAACTCGTAAACAGATGTTGGATACACCTTTGCTCCTAATTTCCATTGGTATCTACAATCCTCACAATCTGTCAATGCCCTATCTATAGATTGTTGGTTAGGATCTTGGTTCAAGGGCATTGTATAGGCTCCGTTTCCTTCGTTTACATTATTAGGATAATCATAAGACCATAACCAATCGGGTAAAAACCACCAATCGGGTTGTTCTGTAGCTACAATACCCCAATCACCATCTCCAGACAAATGACAACCTAAACGCCCTACGGCTTGTCCGAGTACCATAGCTGGAGCAGCCGCATCCATCAAGTGAATCATTGGAATATTCATATTTCTAATATAAATAGCTACACCTATAAAACCCCCAATTAATCCGCCATAAATGGCTAATCCGCTACCTGAAAATAATTGTGCAAAAAATTCATTAGCTGAATTAATATCATCTAATGTCTCCACCATTGCAAATAATTTGGCACCTAGGATACCGCTCAAAGCACCAACAATTAGTAAATCTCCTACTCTATCCGATGGTTTTAAATCAAATTTATTGATTTTAGGTTTAGGTAATTCTTCCGATTTCTTTTGCCAAAAATAATATCCACCCAAAAGAACTGCTCCTAAAATACCATAAAACCACGTACCCTCTAGCGAAAAGATAATGGCTGCAGGATTAATCTTAAATGCTTCAAAATAAGTGAAAATATGAGGTAATTTAAATCCTAAAATAAAACCTGTAATGACACCAGGAATAGCATCTTTCCAAGTCGCTTTTTCACCGATTATTTCTTGGGCTTTACTAATAGCCTTACTTAATGGTCCTCCTTCTTTTTCTTTCCTCAATAGTTCTAAATAGAAAATATAACCTGCAGAACCTAAAGCAGTTGCTAACAATAGACCAAATGTTTTAAAAATTGAGGTCCAGTTGTCATAATCAGTACCTAGTAAATCGTGAAAAAAATATGATAAATCGGGATACATATATTATATTTTATAAAGAATATTTGTTATTAAATAATATTAAAACACAAAGATAAATAATATAGTTTAAGTATACTTATGTCTTAAGAATAATGTTGAATAATTCCATCACATGCCCTGCTCAACATTTCAAAAACTTGATCAAAACCATCATCATCCCAATAAGGGTCAGGTACTGTGATATTGCGTTGAGGTTCTGTCATATTCATTATTAAATGAACCTTTTCTTTTTGTGATGAATGACTTGCCATATTCACAATATTAGAATAATTAGAAGAATCCATTGCAAATATTAAATCAAACTGCTCTAAATCCTCTTTTACAAATTTTCTAGCTCTTTGGTTTGTAATATCAATTCCATTTTTATAGGCTACATCAATCGAGCGACTATCGGGTAAATTGCCAACATGCCAACTTCCTGTTCCTGCTGAATCTACCTTCCATGCTAATCCATTTTCTATAATTTTTTGCTTCATAATTCCTTCCGCTAAAGGAGAACGGCAAATATTACCTAAACAAACCATTAATATTTTCATGATTATTAGAATTATTTTTTTATCATTTTTAAAGAAAAAACATAAGGAATTTGAACATTTAAATCTTTAAACACATACCTGTTTTCACCTATTTCTTTTAAATTGGGGAAGCAAGTGTAAGGGCTGAATGGAAATTCTCTAAACTCAAGTAACTCCATACCTGCATTTTTAAGGTTCATCAAAACGTCTTCTGTAGAATGTAACCAAAAATATTCTTCTCCTTTGACTGCTGCATCTTTTTCTGCGTATGTGCCTTCTACATTCTCGTAATTAGCTCCTGTATTGAAATAATCATAAATAATATTTAGATTATTATCCCAATCTAAACAGTTTAAAAAAGGATGAAACTCTGCGATATAAAAGATGCCATTAGGTTTGAGGTAATTATATATATTTTGAGCCCATTGCTTTAAATCAGGGAGCCAAATAATCGTACCATAAGAAGTAAAAACAATATCAAATTGTTCTTTCCAGTCTTTTTGCTCATCCAAAACATTAGCTTCTCTAAATTGGACATTCATGCCTAATTCATCATTTAAATCTCTAGCTGCTTGAATGGCTTCTGAAGAAAAATCTAAGCCTGTACATTCCGCTCCCATTCTAGACCAGCAAAGGGTATCTTGCCCAAAATGACATTGCAAATGCAATAATTTTTTTCCCTTTACATCTCCTAAGCCTTCCAACTCTATTTCTCTTAAAACATTTTTACCATTCTTAAATGCTTCTAATTCATAAAAGTCAGACTTCAAATGGTGAGATACTAATTGATTCCAGTGTTGTTGATTTGTTTTAATTTCGTGTTGCATTCTCTATTTTTTATGTAACATTTTCCAAAATGGGTTCTTGTGTTTCATTTTTATTTTTTTCAGCTGTAAAATATTTAAACACAAAAGGCAATAAAAGAATTCCAATAAAAATATTTAAAAAATAAATAGGAAAAAATACAATATTAGAAAATGAAAAAGCATCAAATTCTTCTATCCCGTAAAATTGAAAAAGACAAGTACTAACTAATACTTGATAAGCTCCCATTCCGCCCGGTGTAGGGATAATAATTCCAAGAGTTCCAAAGATAAATACTACTAAACCAGCAGCCATTGATAAATGCTCAGTAGGAGCGAAAGACCAAAATGCCACATAAGTCATCAAATAGTACATCACCCATATATTCAAAGAATGAAATAAAAACAACAATGGATTTTTTACTTTTTTTACAGAAGTTATTCCTTCCCAAAACCCTTTCATTTTTTCAAGGAAAAATAAAAATATTTTGTTATTTTTTAATTTATTTCTAAATAGAATTATAGATAAAAATCCTAGAGCAGCTAAAACTAAAACAGTTAAAACGATGGGGCTTTGAAGCAAACTCCCCCCTGGCACTTTTATATTTTCACTAATATAATTGAATAAAATATCATATTCTAAAGCAAAACCAATGAGAATCACTATGGCTAAACTTAGCAAGTCAATACTTCTATCCACTGCTATTGTTCCGAAGGTTTTTTCAATGGGTATATTTTCTTGATGAGCAGCATAACCTGCTCTGGCTATTTCTCCAGAACGTGCTACTAGAGAATTAGCAAAATACCCCGTCATCGTAGCAATAAAAGCCGTTTTAAAAGACATGGGATATCCAATTGATTTCAGCATCATTCGCCAACGTTGCATTCTTGAAATATTACTCATCATATAGAGTCCCATCACGAGGACAATCCAAGCCCATTTTACTTTGGAAAAATCATCTAATAATTTACCTGTAAAACTGCATTCTGAAGCGGGTATATTTTGTTCTTGACAATAGTTTTGGTAGGTTGTTTCTTGAGTAGTATATAACCAATATAAAATACCTATTCCTAAACCTAAAAAGACAATGAATTGTAAAATTAATTTGAGATTTCTATTCAACGTATTATTAATTTTAATATTAAAAAAACTTAAAACACCCAATCTACTCCCAAAAGCACGCCAAAATTGGTTTTTTGTCCTTGTTGGAATTGACTAACAAAATCTAAACGGAAAATTCTGAACAATCCGATTCCAATTCTATCTAAACCAATATTGACTTCTTGATATAATCTTGTTGGTTCACTGTACAGAACGTTAGAACCAATCACTAAGCTCCATTGTAATTTTCTTACACCAGGAATCCTACCTAAAATATATCCTTCAAAATGATGTTCCCATTGCAATTTAGCATAGGCAGCGGTAGTGCTATGGTCATAATAAGGAAGCATTTTAAATTGATCTAAATAATCAATATTAAAATTCATGAATAATTCATTACCATTAAAATGATGAAAATCCATAAATGGAACCATATTTTTAGTTAGAAACATGCCTCCTTCTAAATTATACTTAGAAGTTCCTCGCATTCCCCAAGGAACCGTTTTGTCAATTAATGATATAGAAAGAAAATCAAAATCAGTATCCGCTCCAGCAATTGGAATTCCTCTTTTATAATGAATAACCAAATCAGGAAACCTAGAACCTGATATGAATTTCCGATAAGGATAAGTCAGGTATTTTTGCTTGAAACGAATACGAATATTCATATCCAATGTCAAAGCTCTGTGCTTAGAAAAAGGAGCTATATTTTCAATATTTAAATATAAAGGGTGATTTGAAGTATAAGTTTTATCTTTATAAAACAAACTATAATCTGTATTATTAAAGACTGGTTCTCTTCGAGCATATTCTAATGATGTTTTCATATAAAAACCATTGAACAACTCCTGACTATAATGTACTTTACCGTAATACTTATCATAGAATTTTGCTCTATTCACCTTAAAAAATAAAGAAGCTGTTGTATTTTGAAAAGCTTTTACAGGTTCATAATCATTAAATTGCACGAGTGACCGCCCTCCTTCAATTTTTAAGTAATTGAATTTTGTTTTATTAAAATTCATTTCTAACTGACCATTTCCTCTAAATTGTTTGTCTGCAAAACCATAAGAAAGAGAAGCTTGAGGAATTACCCATCTAGTACTGTACTCATTCAGCGTTTTTCTAAAACTGGTATTCAATGTAGGATTAAATCCTTGTATGGTGTTGAATTCTACAGCACTCAGTGCATTTACGGAAACTGACCATTTTTTGTAAGTATTACTAAAAGTATAGCCAGATATTAAATCAAACCATCCAAATTTATTAGATTTCCTATCAAGAGAATCCATATATTCTTTAGAGTTCCATATTTTTTGTAGGCTATCTTTTTTTATATAATCTGCAATTTCTTGTTCTGTTAATGGTATCGGTCTAACTTCCTGCCAATATGCCGTATCCTTTTTATTCGCCTCTTCATTTATCACTAATATTTCATTATTGAAAAACTTTTTATCTACTTGAGGTTCTAAATTATAATTTTGATAAATTGCTGTAAAAATACCGTCAATAGAAATACCAAAAATGCTTATATCAAATGAAACCGCTCTCGAAAAAACCATCCAAACATCTGGTTCTTTAACAGGAATATAGACCTGCTGTAATCTAAGGGTATCCAATACGGGTACATTAAGGGATTTACCATCTATCCACATATTAATACTATGAATACTCCATAAATTTTCTATAATATAAATATAACCAGCAACGGTAGGGTCAGTATCTCTTTTTCTAAGGACTTTTATTTTGTTAACTAAATTACCATATTCATCTACAAATGCTCCTTCAAGACGGTACCTATAATAAGACATTGCATTATTAGCAATTGGAGAAATAATTTCTCTTCCTATTCCATCATAGGTGTTTTTATAAAAATTGAAATCCATGGCACTAGCTTGATTAAAGCTAAAACCATTATCATTGCCACTCACTTTTGAAGAAATCATTTCTTCTTTAAACTTATCTGGATGCTGATAATATAATTTAGAAATCGTTTCAGATAAATATACAATACCTTGTCGAGTACTATCATCAATCATTCCTTCCAAATCACCTAACTCCATGCCCATTATTTTTTCTGGTACATCTTTGAGTTTTTGATTTCCTTTCATATAAACATCACAAGCGTATTCCTCTACCAAACTAGCATAATATTCTCTCTTTGCAATGGCTTTTCTAATAATCGCATAAGCAGGGTCTTCTCCTTCAGCGGTAACGGTTACTTCTTGTAGGCCTACATTTTCTTCTTCTAAACTAATGTCTTTTCTTATTTTTTGTCCCGTATAATTTACTTCATGAATTTGTGTTTTATAACCAACATATTGAAAAACAATTTCATTTTTACCGTCTTCAACATTTAAGAAATACCAGCCATCTTCATTCGTGGTTGTCCCTTTTGTTGAATTTTTAATATAAACTGTAGCAAAAGAGAGTGTATCTCCCTTACTATCTAGAACATAACCTTGAATTTGTGCTTCTAAATTGGAAAAAAACAGGCTAAAAATGACAAATATTATATAAAATTCTTTTTTTCTCATTATTATAATGATAACTTTACATGCCTTTAAAAATGGCTAACCAATAGAATAACTATTTTAATCTTTATTTTATTGAAATATTAACAAATATTCAAATACAAAAGTAACTTAAAAAAACGAGATTAATAAAATAATGAGCGGTATTTGGAATAGTAATTTTTCTTTACAACAAGTCAATGCTTTAAGTAAAAACACTTTAGTTGAAAACTTAGGTATTGAATTTACCGAAATAAATGAAGATTCATTAATCGCTCGTATGCCAGTAGACGATAGAACAGTTCAACCAATGCGTCTACTTCACGGAGGTGCCTCCGTTGCTTTGGCAGAAACAATGGGAAGTGTTGCATCTGTTTTAGTTCTAGGTATGAATAGCAGCAAAATACCTGTAGGCTTAGAAATAAACGCCAACCACCTCAACTCTGCTACAAAAGGATTTGTTCTTGGCAAAGTAAAACCCATAAAAATCGGTCGAAGTATACATGTCTGGAGAATAGAAATCTTCAGAGAAGATGGTAAGCAAGTTTGTGAAAGCAGACTTACTATTTCTATTATTGAAAAAAGAAATTCATAAACAATGTGCCAAAGCACATTGTTTATCAAATATGTTTTTATTTAAATTATAATAAAATGAAAAAATTCTTGACAATTCTTATAATGGTACTTAGTATATCATTATATGCACAGGACTACAATTTAACACTTGTTGGTCAATTAGATTATGATGAAGATGTAAATGACATATGGGGCTATGTAGACAGTGAGGGAACAGAATATGCCATCATGGGACTGTTTAACGGAACAGCAATAATAAGCCTAGAAGACCCTACTAACCCAACTGAAGTAGGATATATACAAGGAGGAGGTTCTACTTGGAGAGATATGAAATCTTACGGCAATTATGTATATGTTACAACAGAAGCAAGTGATGGGATTCTAATAATTGATATGTCTGACATTCATAATGGAAATTATACAAGTAGTTTTTATACTCCTGAAATTAATGGAAATACTTTAACGACTATTCACAATTTATATATAGACGAAAATGGTTTTATGTATATCGCTGGAGGAAATGTTAGTGGCGGTGGAGAACTTATCTTTGATACTGTAGCGAATCCAACAGAACCTGTTTTAAGGTCTGTTGTTGGCAATAATTATTCTCATGACGTATATGCAAGAAATGATACATTATGGAGTTCCAATATCAATCAAGGAGTATTTACAGCAATTGATGTAAGTGACAAAGACAATCCTCAAATATTGAATTTCCAAGAAACCGATTTCTCATTTTGTCATAACGCTTGGTTATCCGATGATGGAAGCCACATTTTCACAACTGATGAATTAGGAAATGCACCAATTGGGGCTTATAATGTAAGTGATGTCAACAACATTTATCAAACAGACTCTTGGGTTCCTCCTCTTACCGCTGGACAAGGAGTAGTTCCTCACAATGTACATGTTTATAATGATTATCTAGTCATTTCATACTATACCGATGGAGTTAAAGTAGTGGATGCTAGTAGGCCTACAAACTTGGTAGAAGTTGGTAGTTATGACACTTATCCAAACCCAGGAGGTGGAACAAATGGTTGTTGGGGTGCATATCCTTTCTTACCTTCAGGTTTAATTTTAGCTTCGGACATAAATAGTGGTTTATTCGTTTTAGAACCCAATTATCAAAGAGCATGTTTTTTAGAAGGAACTATAACTGACGTAGGAACACAAGTACCTGTTAATAATGTTACCGTTGTATTGAATGTTACTGGAAATCCAAGTGACGAATCTGCTTCAAACGGTACTTATGGTATAGGAACTGTGAGTTCAGGAACTTATGAAGCCACTTTTTCTGCTGTAGGATATTTGAGTCAAACGGTTACGGTTACTTTGGTTAATGGTCAAGTAACTATTCAAGATGTCGAATTAATCCCTGTAGGGTTCACAGATGTAAGTGGTCAAGTAGTAAGGGTTGCTGATGGCACAGGAGTAGAAGGAGCAATCGTAAGAATGACTAGCGAAAATGGAACTTTCAATACTACTACTGATGCGAATGGGAATTTCAACATCCCTGAAATTTATCAAGGGGAATATGATGTATATGCTGGAAAATGGGGACATACAACAGAAACAGAAGTAGGTTCTTTTTGGCAAGGCAATACCAATACTGTCACTATTGCAATTGATGAAGGTTATGAAGACCCTTTTGCAGTAGATTTAGGTTGGACTGTATTTAGTAATGCTTGGACTGGAGATTTTGAATTAGGTGAGCCTGTAGGAACTTTTTATCAAGGGGGATTTTTTAATCCAGAGTTTGACACTGATGATCTTGGAGATTGGTGTTACACAACAGGAAACGGTTCAACAGACTCTAGCCAAGATGATGTAGATGGTGGAACAACTAGACTTATTTCTCCTATTTTTGATTTAACTTCTTATGACAATCCTTATGTTAGTTTTCAAGTATGGTTTATGAATGCAGGAGGAAATGGTCAGCCTGATGATGAACTAACTGTTTATTTAGATAATGGAAATACAGAAGTACTTTTGGATGTAATTGATATGAGTACTTTTGATTGGTCAGAGATTAAAGAATATCGAGTTTCTAACTTCTTACAGCCTACTGAAAATATGGAATTAAAAGTTGAAACTTCTGATTTACAAGGTTCTGGACACTTAGTAGAAGCTGCATTTGACAACTTTGCTGTTTATAATAAGATGGAATCTAGTACACAAGATATTTCATGGGCTCAAGATTTTATCCTTTCTCCTAATCCAGCAAGTTCATTTTTTAATATCAATGTTCCTGAAGTACTTAGCAATTATGATATCAGAATATTTGATGTTCTAGGTAGAGTTGTCTATCAAGAAGAATTCAATTATCATCAAAACATTAATTTAGATACTAAAAATTGGGCACAAGGAGTTTATCAAGTTAGTCTAAGAAGCGGTAATGAAAGCTTTACTAAAAAAATTGTTATTCAATAACATTAATATAAGAGCTTGTTTAAAAATTCATAAACAATTTTCAACAAAATTGCTTTATTAAATAATAAAGCAATTTTGTTATTTTTAACATAATAATCATGAAAAAAATTCTTGTAACAGGAGGCTGTGGATATATAGGAAGTCATACTGTTGTGGACTTATCTGACAATGGCTTTAATGCAATAAGTGCTGACGATTTTTCTAATTCTAGAAGAAAAATAACTAATGGAATTAGTAAATTATTAAATAAAAAACACATTAACTATGAAGTTAACTTATGTGATTTAGAAGCAACAGAAAAAATATTTGAAGAAAATCCAGATATTGTAGGAGTGATTCATTTTGCTGCTCATATCTATGTACCCGAATCTGTTGAAAACCCAATCAAATATTTTAGAAATAATATTAATAATCTGTTGAATGTATTGGAATGTTGTAAAAAATATAATGTTCCCAATCTCATTTTTTCCTCTTCTTGTGCCGTTTATGGAAATACTAAAGATTTACCCGTAACGGAATCGACTTCTTTTGGAGAAGCGGAATGCCCTTATGCTAGAACCAAGCAAATGGGAGAAGAGATTATTAGAGATTTTTGTATTGCGAATCCTGACTTTAATGCCGTTTTGCTTAGGTATTTTAATCCTGCTGGTTCTCACGAAAGCTCTGAAATTGGCGAAGCTCCAATAGTCGAAAACACCCACCTTGTGCCCATCATAACCGAAGTGGCTATAGGGCATCGAAAAAGCATGACTGTTTTTGGAACAGACTATAACACTAGGGATGGTTCTTGTGTTAGGGATTTTATTCATGTAATGGATTTAGCTCATGCCCATACCAAAGCAATTCAATACCTTTTAAACCAAAGAAATGAACAAAACTGCGAGGTGTTTAATTTGGGAATTGGAGAAGGAGTTACAGTCTTAGAAGCAATTAAAGCATTCGAAAAAGTAACAGGAATAGATTTAAATTATTCATTAGGCAAACGAAGAGCGGGTGATGTTGCAGCAATCTATGCAGATACTACTGCTTCTAGAAATAAACTAGGATGGACACCTAAAAGAAATATT
Organism: Saprospiraceae bacterium; assembly: GCA_020630455.1. GTDB lineage: Bacteria > Bacteroidota > Bacteroidia > Chitinophagales > Saprospiraceae > JAHDCE01. Next base: position 7,499 of record JAHDBK010000002.1, on the reverse strand, counting down.
GAAGACATAGTGAAATCTGCTTGGGATTGGGAAAACAATAAATCTTGGTTGGTTGAAGACTAGAATGCTATTTTTAATTATAAGTACATTAAATTTATAAAGAAAATTCTTTATCTTTAAAACAATTAAAATCAAATAACTACTACATATTTTTTTATTTTATAAAAGAACTTATATATTTGCTTTGCTTTTAAACTGAAACTAATTTATAATTAGTCTTTTATAGTTTATCAAGAAAGGTGGAGAGATTTGGCTCGTTGATACCTTGGCAACCCACATACCTTTGTGAAGGTGCCGCTTCCAACCTGAAAATTCAGGAAAGATAAACTGGAAATTATTTTCATTGATTATAATTGAAAACTTTTCCAGTTTGGAAAAGTTTTATTTTTTATTAATTTTTATTAAAATGAAAATAATAGAATATTTTACTCAAACAAAAAAAACATATGTATCATTTGAAGTACTCCCTCCATTGAAAGGTGGAAGTATGCAAAAAATATTTGATACTTTAGACCCATTAATGGAATTTAAACCTCCATTTATTGATGTTACCTACCACCGAGAGGAATACATTTACAAAAGAAGACCAAGCGGTTATTACGAAAAGACAGCTATTAGAAAACGTCCAGGTACCGTAGGAATCTGTGCATCTATAATGCATCGTTATGACGTAGAAGCCGTCCCTCATTTGATTTGTGGTGGATTTACTAAAGAAGATACCGAAAATGCCTTAATAGATTTGAATTTTTTAGGTATTCAAAATGTCTTGGCATTAAGAGGAGATGCAAGAAAATTTGATGGTCGATTCATTCCAGAAGAAGGAGGACACGAATATGCAATTGATTTGGTCAAGCAAATCAAGGAAATAAACAGTGGGAAATACTTAGACCATTATATAGTAGATGGTGCTAAAACTGATTTTTGTATAGGTGTAGCGGGTTATCCAGAAAAACATTTTGAATCACCTAATTATGATTTAGATTTGATACATCTAAAAAGTAAAATTGATGCTGGAGGAGATTATATCGTTTCTCAAATGTTTTTTGATAATAAAAAATATTTAGCTTTCTTCGAAAAATGTAGGGAAATTGGAATCGATGTGCCTATTATTCCAGGTATCAAACCCATTACTCGACCTTCGCAACTCAAATCATTACCTCGACTTTTTTACATCAATTTACCTCTTGAATTAATTACTGAATTGAATAAATATATCGATGATAAAAAAGCTTTTAAACAAATTGGAATTGAATGGTGTATTCAACAATCCAAAGAATTAAAAGCAGCAGGTGCTCCTTGTATTCACTATTATACTATGGGAGATACTCAAACTATTAAACAAATTTGCGAGGCAGTCGTTTAATACTAATCCATAGTTAGAATATATATTCTAACTATGGATTAGTATAAGAAGTATATATTTATCGTATATTTACATTCAATCCAAGAATTTTTTTTCATTAGAATAATAAATTAAATAAATGACAGAAAAAAACAGGGCTTTACTCATTCGGGGGGCAACCGCATTAGTTTTTGTTCCTGTTATGCTTCTAGGTCTATTTGGAGGTCCTTATTTTTTCTCTATTTTATTCTTAATTGTACTCGTTGCTTGTTCTATTGAATACTACAACTTAATTTTCCATGATAATTATGATTCGCATCTTTTTAGAAGGAATTATGGTATTTTTCTAAGTTGTTTTATGTATTTCATCATTACATTAAATAACCTCTTTCCAGAATATATTCAATTCAATATTCCCGACTTACAAATTACATTGCTTCCTCTAGCCTTTATTGCTTTTATTTATGAATTATATAAACAATCAGAAAAGCCTTTTCAAAATATAGCTTTGACGCTTTCTGGAATATTATACATTGGTGTGCCAATGGTTTTACTACAATTCCTAGCATTTGGAACTTCAGGAGCATTCAATCCTCATATTGTAATTGGAGTAATCGTCATCAATTGGATTAATGATTCAGGTGCTTATGTTTTTGGTTCTCGATTTGGCAAGAATAAATTATTCCCTAGTATTTCTCCTAAAAAAACATGGGAAGGAACTATTGGTGGCTTCGTTGTAAGTATAATTGCAGCTTATATTTTCTCTCTTTATTTCAAAGAATTAAATACTATTGATTGGATCATTGTAGGAGTAATAACAGCGGTATTTGGTGGCTGGGGAGACTTAGTAGAGTCTATGCTAAAAAGAAGTGTAGGTGTAAAAGATTCTGGCAATCTACTACCTGGTCATGGTGGTATGTTAGATCGGTTTGATGCCTTTTTGTTTTTATTACCTTTTGTAGCAATCTATGTCTATCTCAAATTCAGGTATTTTATTTAGAATTTAGGTGTAGATTGGTATATAACTGTAAATAAAATAGCCATTTTTATTTCAAAACTAACCTCTTCGCTCAAGTTATCTTCAATCGCCCAATCCCTCAAATCTCCTTCGTAAACCGTATAAATTTTTAAAGAACCATAAGTTTTATCATCTACTTCCCATTCTTCTAATTGATTCGTAAACCTGCTTTCCAAAATTAAATCAACCGTACCATCACCTATTTTCCATTCCGTAAAATCATTCATCCAACGAGTTTTCATCGTTACTATCTGGTTATTTCCTCTTAACTCCCACTGACTCAAATCTCTTGGAAATTTAGTTTTAATAGCACCTGATTCATCATTTAACTCATAATCCCATTCTGACCAATCATTAGTAAATTTCCATCTAATAAATAATTCTCCTTCTTCTTCCTCATCTTCTGTATAAATATACCACTCTTTAAAACTGTTATCCCATTGAGTACTTATCCCATACAATGGGAAATCTTGAGCATAAACAAAATGAAAGCTCATTAAATGGATTACAATGAATAGAAAAATATTTTTCATTCTTTATTTTTCTAACAAAAATAAAGAATTCAAATTATAAATAGTGTTAAGAGAATGTTTAAATTTAATCTTTATAAAATCCTCAATCTATTGATTCTCATTGTGATAAATTTTTAATAGATAATCAGGCAATAGACTATAGACATTAGACTTTTTTAACAAGTAAATAATAAAGAAAATTCTTTATTATTTACTTGTTAAAAATAAAATTTTCACCACTTTATTAGATGACTAATTAAAACATGCTTTAAGTTTTTTTTAAATAATAGTTGACCAAGCCTAAACCAATTAATAGTTCTACGATTAATAAATTAATTCCCCAGCCTGTCCAAGCAGAAATAGGATAAATAATTTCATAAGAAACAGGTACTCGTAAAATTCCAGCCATTAAAGCTATAATTCTTAATGAAACTGCAGACAAAGTCATTGCATAACTTCTTAAAATCCATTTGCCATGACCAAAAAAATCTTTTTGAACTGCTTTTTTATACGAAATATAAGTAAATGACCACCAAAGAATAGCTTGAGTAATAAAACCCAATTGTCCCATTAAGCCTCCATTAGCATGGAATGCCATTATTAAACCAGATGGTGCTGAGATGAACAAAATAAGTCCTACATATATTTTACCCAATCTACGATGCCACTTAGGAAAAGTCTTTAAAAAGTATTTGGAGAATTGGCTTACGCCTAATAGAATAACAAAAAAGCTAGAAATAATGTGAAAATAAAAAGAAAGCTTCCAATGAGGTAAGTTTACTTCTCTCGGTTTGGTCGCTAAAAATTCAACATCATCAGGGAAAGGAGGTAAAAGATAAACAATGCTTAAATCAAACATTGTATAAGCAAATAATAATAAAACAGGTATTGCTACACATTCTATTATTATTTGCCTTGTTGTCATATCATTTTTTTAGAGATAACGCAATAAAGGAATTTTGTTACAAGCTAGAAAGTTGTTCCTTTACAGCATCAAAATTAGGTAGTTCTCCTGCATTTTCTAATACCTCTGCATAACGAACAATTCCTTCTTTATCAATTACAAATGCTGAACGTTTTGATACTCCTCTCATTCCAAGTACGAAATCTTCATAAATACTACCGTACGAAGTTGATACTTCCTTGTTAAAATCCGAAAGTAATGGGAAGTTTAAATTTTGTTCTGCTTTAAACTTTTCTAATGTAAAAGGCGAATCTACTGATATCGCCAAAACTTGTGCATCTAAATTTTGATAAAAAGCAATATCATCTCTCGTATTGCATAATTCTTTTGTACATACTCCTGTAAATGCCAAAGGAAAAAATAAAAGTACTACATTTTTACCTTTATAATCACTAAGACTAACAGATTGTTTTTCATCACTTGTTAAAGTAAAATCAGGGGCGGAGTTTCCTATTGTCACACTCATTTTTTAAATTTTTAATAAAATTATTTATAAATATTAGATTTAATAATCAAATTATCGGTTGTAAATATTAGATTTCAAAACATCAAATAATAAAGAAAGTTCTTAATCATTTCAATTATTATAACTTCCTTTTACCTTTTTATTAATAATAAATGAAAAACAAAAATATTAAAAAAATAGTTTTCTCAAAGGTTTCTATTATTAATAAATACAAGTTTAAATCAAAATCGTTATATTTGATTGACAGACACAAAAACTACTAAAAAAATAAGAACAATGTCATGTCTGTAATTAACAACATATTAGCCAAATACTTGCGTTTGAGAATGAAACGCATCAATGATTATATTGAAAAACCCGAAGCCATTCAACGACAAAGGTTAGAACAGTTAATTCGTCATGCTAGAAATACTGAATGGGGTAAAAAACACGGATATAAAGACATTAAAACAGCAAAGCAATTTAGAGAAGCTGTTCCTATTCAAGATTATGAATCTTTAAAACCTTTCATCCAGCGCATGATGCTAGGTGAAAAAAATGTATTATGGCATGGTGCTATCAGATGGTTTTCTAAATCATCTGGAACGACTTCAGATAAAAGCAAATACATTCCAGTTTCTTGGGAACACCATAGACAGTGTCTGATGAGAGGCTGTTGGGACACATTATCTGTTTATTATGACCAAAATCCTAATGCAAATTTATTCAAAGGAAAAGGAATCGTAATGGGAGGAACATGGGATCATTATGGTGCCTACCCCAAAACTAAAAGAGGAGATGTCTCTGCATTGATGTTGAACAATATGCCAGCCATTGGTAAGTATTTTTACACTCCTGATATGGAAACTGCTTTGATGTCTGAATGGGAGGAAAAAATAGAAAAAATGGCTACAATCACCGCCCAAGAAAATGTTACAAATTTAGGCGGGGTTCCTACTTGGACTATCGTTTTGTTTAGAAGATTATTAGAATTACAAAACAAAGACAATATTCATCAAATTTGGCCTAATTTAGAATTGTATATACATGGTGGCGTCAGTTTTACTCCATATAAAGAACAATTCAAACAATTTCTACCTGATGATAAAATGACTTTTTTGGAAATTTATAATGCTTCAGAAGGGTATTTTGCTGTACAAAACGATTTAACAAGTGATGACATGCTATTGTTACTTGACAATGGTATTTATTACGAATTTATTCCTTCTAGCGAATGGCACTCAGAAAACCCAAAAGCAATATCTATTAACGAAGTGGAATTAAATACTAATTATGCCATTGTAATCAGTACTAATTCTGGATTATGGCGATATGTCCCTGGCGATACAATCAAGTTTACTTCAAAATATCCATTCAAAATCAAAATAACAGGAAGAACCAAACATTATATTAACGCTTTTGGAGAAGAGGTAATGATAGAAAATACGGACAAAGCTATTTTTGAAACTTGTAAAGAAACCAATGCAATCGTCAAGGAATATACTGTAGCCCCTATCTATATACAAGGTAAAAATAAAGGAGGACACGAATGGTTAATTGAATTTGAACAACATCCTGAAAATATAGAAAGGTTTGCATATATTTTAGATGAAAATCTTCAAAAAATAAACTCTGATTACGAAGCTAAAAGATATAAAAATTTGGCATTAGAACAACTTATAGTACGTCCTATGCCTCAAAACACCTTTTATAATTGGCTTAAAAATAAAGGAAAATACGGTGGTCAAAGTAAAATTCCTAGGCTTTCTAATCAAAGGGTTATAGCCGAAGAAATACTTAAATACGTTGGATTATAAATGAATATTTTTGATTGTAATATGTTAAATATTTAATTCTTTAATAAATATTTAAGCTTTTAGTTGGGAAATGTTTGAACATTTAGTACTTTTAAAACGTTTAAAGAACATATAAAAAGAAAATTATATACTCAATATATATTTAAGAACAAAGGGTTTTATGGTGCATTTACATTAGTGTCTTGGGAAGCCACCCGCTCGGGTGGCTTCTTTTTTTTATACTCACTCATAAAATATTATTATTAATAAAACCTAAAAAATAATTGGCTTTGTTTACCTTTGCATTCTAAAAAAATTATAAAATGGTATTAAAAGATTTAGTTGTAATAAGCAATATGCCAGGCATATACAAAATGATTGGTAGTCGTAAGAATGGATTAATCGTTGAAGATTTAAAAAAAACTAAAAGAAAATTCATTCCTTCTAGGACTCATCAGTTCACTCCATTAGAATCTATATCTATTTATCTTCAAAATAATGATACAGCACCACTTGGAGACGTTTTTATTAATATGAAAAAAAGTGAGGTAGAAATTCCTTCACATAATAAAATGTCAAAAGAAGAAGCCTTTGAATATTTAGGTCAAATTCTTCCTAACTTTGATAGATATCAAGTACATTTAGGCGATATCAAAAAGCTGATTAAATGGTATGGCATTCTGGAAGAACACGATTTAATTCAAGAAGAAACCGAAGAAGAAAATGAAGCTGAAGATTCCATTATTGACAAAGAAATAGACGATTAAAATGAATCTAATTAAAAAAATTATTATTGCTGTATCAATAATAACTGTTGGTTTTCTTTCCAATATCCAATCACAAGATGATAATTATACTACTGCTATGGGTATTAGAGGAGGGAATCCCACAGGTTTTACTTACAAACACTTTATTGGACGATTTGGTGTTTTAGAAGGAATTGCTGGCATTAATTTTTCTTTTAATGATCCTAAAAAATTGGCTTTTGCCATAACTGGCTTATACGAATATCACATGTATTTAGCAGAAGGCTGGAATGCTTATGTCGGAGGAGGTTTATCTATCGGTGCAGGACAAAAATTGTTCTTTTTAAATGCTGACGCAATCATTGGATTAGAATATACCTTTTATAATTTTCCCATAAATATATCTATAGACTATAAACCATATTATAGTCCATTCCATAGAAATTTGATAGGTGTTAAAGGGGCTGGATTTAACGAGTTTGGCTTATCCGTTAGGTATGTAATTTTGCGATAAGAACACTTTTTTTTCTTAAAAAATTCTATTTATACTAAGAGCATATTTAAATTTTAATCTTTATGAAAACAAAGATATTAAGAACTTGTCTTTATAAATATTTTATCGTTTATCCCGATAAACTCAAAAATATTTATTTCGCCAAAACCTTAATCTATTGAT
>JAHDBK010000398.1 GCA_020630455.1 Saprospiraceae bacterium | reverse complement strand
CCTTTAGAATAGAATATTTCATCTTTTATATAAATCTCTTTTTTTCTTGTATGATAAAAAGAGTTCTTTATCTTTTCTTGTTTTTTTTGTTTTGGATTCCATTTTTTTGAACGAGGAACAATGTGTTTGATATGCCAAGTTTCATCTTGTAAAATCATGACGACATCATTTACTTCTTCATATTGTCGATGTGAAATGAATTGCTCATTATCATAGATTTGTTCATGAACAAGGGCAGCACTATCGGTAAAAGTGATAATTTGTCCATCAAGCGAAAAAACATGTACATCCAAGGCGTGTTCAATATCAGTTCTTTCAATATGTTTTCCCTTATTATTTTCATTATAATTGATAGTATTCCAATTTTTAATATCTAGACTTCTCTTTTCTGTCCAATACATTTCAGTATTTTCGGAATATGATTTATTATGAGCGATGTTTCTATAGTACCATGCATTAGCATAATCTTCATAAATTCTTTCTAAATTATATGGGCTTACTTCTCTACCATAATTTCCATTATCAATATAGGTCATTAAGGGCGTGTGGTTGGCAATTCCCATTTCGGCTTCATTTAAAATATTTTTTTTGGAAGCACCTGTATTAAAATACGCATATGCATTGGATAAAATATTCATTCCTATTAATAGACTAATAATGATACCTATTAAAATTATAGCAACTGAAAATTTATCATTATTAGTTTTTGTCATATCTCAAAATTAAAATTGGTGGTTTTATCAGAAATTTGAAGTTCAATCAGGTATTTTCCATTTTCTAAGAATAATTCTTCAATAAGAATGGAAGAACGTCCTTTTTGGGTTCTACTTGTTCCTTCTTTATATTCATCCAAATTATTTTTTTCTGTTATTTTATAATGAATAATACTACCGTCAGGCACCAATTGATTCAAGTAGCCAGAAATGGGACCTATTTCAATAGATTGTTGTTCATCATCATAATAGACTAAATAATTTTGAATACCACTTTCAAAATTCACTTGAATTTCATCGCTTTTTACCCTTCCACAAATAGCATAAATTTTAAAAGATGTTTTTTTAAAAGGATGTTTAAGGTTGATTTTAGCTACACCATCAACGGTAATTCCTGTATATTGATTATAAACTTGAGTTTCTTCATTATAAATTACAAAAGTGACTATAGTTCCATCAAAAACTATATTATTCAATTTATCATAAATGATTTCAGTCTTAATACTAAGATAATGAGTACCATCAGCTTTAAGATTGGTTTTAGTAATAGGAGCTAATGAGATATCTTTTGCCCAACCTGGTTCTTCATCAACATATTTTTCATTAGAGGAAGATTCATCACATTCAATTCCGATGAGAGTTTTTCCTGTTTTTTCTGTCGCAAAAAAGGTATGATGACTTATAAGTGTTTCTATTTTCTTTTTATGAAATTGTTTGATTAAAGTGGGTCTAAACATGTTGTAAATAATCCTTTTTCCATCAGGCATTGGATTATTAAAAGTATCTGTTGGCATAGCAACTAACATACAAGGTTCAGCTGTAGTAGTTAGAATAGATTTTGGACCAATATATGATTCTAAAAACTCAATAGCTTTTAAAGGTGATACATATACAGATTTTTGATATGCTTCTTGGTGATTAACATAAAGTGATAAATGCAACTCGCCTGATTTTTGACTGATATAAGAAGGAATTTTAAATCCGTTTTCATTCTTATATTTATCAATATCAATTACTTCTGTACCTAAAACATTATTTACAATTAAATAATATTCATTTTTATCATCCCATTTATTAATATAAATAACTAAATCATCTCCTGCATTAATACTATCGTGACTTTCAAAAAAGTAATCATTAGGATTAATAGAATTATAAGATTTTGGATTTGTTTTATCTCGATTACAAGAAAACAACAATAAGCATAAACTACTTATAAGTATTATTATAATATGTTGTTTCTTTATTTTCATTTATTAATATAAATTTTTAGTATAAAGTAGGTAATCCTACATAAGAGTTTACGCTCATTTTTATATTGTGTTCCTTATTTTTAATAAAAATATCATTACAATTTCTAGTGCCTCTACCTTTTAAGAATACATCTTGATGGATTCCATTGACAAATAAATTATCTTCATTTATATTATATATTAGTTTTAAATCATTTGGTATTTGGACAATGTATTCAAAATCAGATTTTCGTTGTGGACGAACAGATTTTAGTATGAATTGGTTGTCAACCCATTGTATTTTACAATTGTTGTCATAATAACCAACGATGAGTTGTGGAATGGTGATTTCGTCCACACCCGTATTAATGACTTCCCCATTAAGTGTATTATTACCTTCCCAAGTGATATTATTCAATTGTCCATATTTATAGATTGCTGTGTTTTCAGCTACTGCTTTAGCAAATATTTTACATTGATAAGGAAAATCTTTAAAATCAAAAGCATTAAATTCTTTTGGATTTAAAGTATTGGGTTTTTCTTTAGAGTCATTTCGCCAAAGTAATTCTTCAAAGTCGATTCTAAAAGGTGTTTTTTCTTTGGGTAGAATTTTGTGTTGTACTCCAAATTTTGTGTTGTATTTAGTAATTCTATTACCTAAACTATCAAATAACTCAGCAGTAATAGTAATGTGAGCGGGGAGATTGTCTGTGTTTTCTATTTCACCAATTACAGAAATATTTCCATTGGCTTCTACTAATTTAGCACTATGAATATAGAGTTCTGATCTATCAACTACGTCTTCAGGTATTGTTGGGTCAATAGATACCCTTCTTTTTCCATGTTTAAAATACCTAATGGAAGGTTGGCTAATAAATTGGTCAGGAGGAATACTGATGTCAAATTCTTTAGGTTTGATAAACCATTTATTATCTATTTTCTTAAGAAAATGCTGAACTTCTTTATTAAGAGTGTCAATAGGAGTAATCCATAAAGTGCGTGTATTGATTAATGCTGTGCTATCTGTTTTTTCAATAATTTCACTTTCAATAGCATCTAATTTACCATAAGAATTCAACAATCCATCATCTACTGATATTTCTAATAAATATTGGTCTAAACTAAAATCCTCATTTGGAATAAAGTAAGAGTGAGCATCTGAAAATCTTTTCCAATCCAAATCATCATAATAGGATTTTATAGTAGTAATAGGGTCTTTCTGTTTGTTAACAAATAAAACATCTTTGGTAACCCAATAGAAAATAATTGGTGATATAAAAATGATTAAAAAAGGATAAACTTGAGAAGTTTTGAAAGGAACACTTATAAAATGAGGTGTTTCACTTTTTTTATTTTTTGATAATTTAAAAATCCACGCTCTAATATAAATATTAATAATAATAGCAATTAACAAACTCAACAAAGGGAGCGTTCCCCACATTATTTTTTGATATGCAGGAATATCTTTAGAAGGAAGTCGAGGAGGTAAGGGTTGAATGTCTTGTTTTTCCCAAACCATAATACCGTTTTCTAATCGTTGTACCCTATGCCACCCTGTATAGTGTAAAAGGGGATCATAAAATTTATCATTAGAAAATATGTATTTTAAATGAAATTTTTCTGGAACGGTTAGAAATTGTTGAAGCGAACCTAGCCCTTCAACACCATTAAATTTACTGTTCTCAAGTCGTTCGATAGCTCTTGTTGTCAATTCTGGAATCCTACGAGCAGAATGATAATTACCATCTATAGTTTTGGCATGTGTATTGGCGGCTAACCAAGCAACTTGGTCACCAAATCCAAGAGTGAGATACCTCCAAGCATAATGTTCATCATTATTTATAAATCGAGTAATAGGTTCAATATCTATTTGTGCGGGTTGTATGGGTTTGAAATGTACCAAATTAATAATCAGAATGGTTTGTGCTATAAAGTAAATCCCAATAGTGCCTTGTGCTGCAATAGTCAAATTCTTACCAATTTTATCAATCAATTTTTCTTTCAAATCTCCAATGATAAAATCGTAGAAGAATTTACCTATAAATGGTAATGCAATTACAGAAGCCCAAAAAGTAAACCTATCCAAAGTTAAAATATTGAAAGCAGTTTCTCCTAATAACATTTTGGGAATAGGTGTTGTACCTCCTGTTCCCAAAATAAATAATAAGGTAAAAGAAAGACCAATAAATAGATTCCTACCTCTTAGTAAATTGATGAATAAATAGGGTAGGAGTGGTAAAATGATTCCCCAAGGAATAAAAAAGAATGCAATTCCACTACTCTTATTCAGAATAAAATTATCTCTTGAGCCATGTGGTATAGAAACTTGATTTATTGGGTCTGTTTTTGACCAATACCAATATGGAAATATTACAGTTATTAATATAAATA
>JAHDBK010000397.1 GCA_020630455.1 Saprospiraceae bacterium | reverse complement strand
TAAAGAGAATCCTTTATTTTCATTAAAACAAAAAAATTCTCTAGTTATAAAACAATAAGATTGTTTTTTAATGTTTTTTATATTTCTTAAAATTCCAATTGATAAATGGCAAGGAACGTTTTTCATTAATATTCCAAAGCCCCAATTGTAAACCTCTTGTCTTTTTTGATTTATTTACTATTCCTATTTGTACTCCATTGAGTTCTGTTGCTTGATTATAGATGCTTATTTGAACCCCATCTGCTTTGGTATTGATATTACATAATGTAGCCATACTGAGTCCTTTCATTATATAAGAAAAACTTGTAAACCCTACAAATGAAATTCCATAGACCTCATGTGCTACATTTTTAAAGAAAACGACATTTAATCCATTTACTTTGGCTTCATAAATGAATGCTGAAACAGATAAATTGATACCATTTATACTCGTTTCTGTTTCTGATTGTATATTTTCATAATAATATTCAATATCATCAGAATACGGTTTTTTAGTAATTGAATATAAAAGACTTAGTACTGCAATAGGATTCACCTCTACATTCAAGCCATTAATTATTAAACTATCTCTAAATTCATTGTGGTTATTCTTGATGTTTTCGGTATATACTCCAAGTGCCAAACCATTGATTTTTTCTACTTTATTAGGTGTAAACCACAATATATAACGCACATTATAACTGGTATCTATTTTTATTGATTTACTGTTAAATAATGAATTATTTGAATCTATTTGAGCATTCATTCCAACAGCTATCATTGTCATAAAAATGATATTTATAATAATGTATCTATTATTCATTCTTCAATTTTCTAGCTTTTTTAAATTGCTTTACTGCCAAAAAGATAAAAAGACCAAAACCAAGAAAACCTAAAATGATTACTGGAAGAGCTCCTGCATCCGTTTTAGAGCCTTGAGATGCCCAAGCAGATAAACCAATAGCTGCTGCTCCCCAAAAAGATAATAAAAGCGTTATTAATGCTAAAAAAATAAACATAATGCCTAAGCCTCTGTGTTTTTTATATTCGGGTCTTTGATTTTTTAATGCTTTTTTCAGCTCTTTTCGCAATTCCTTTTTAGAGGGTTTTTTATTGATAATTTTTTCTGATTTTTGATGTTCTTTTGATTGTAAAACTACTGAAATTGCTTTATAATTTTTTTGTTCTACAATCATAGAATTTTGATTAGGTGATAATTTAATTATAGTTACCAATAAAACTATCAATCCAATGCTTATTGTTATTATTCTTTTCATAATCTATTTTTTATAAGAATAATATTAAGAGAAATAAAAAAAGGAGATTGTGATTATTTCATATTTAATTGAAATTGATTTGCAAAAATTGCAAATAAGTCTATATGTATTCGCCATAATATGATTTTATCATTTTTAAATATTATTAATATTAATAATTAATAAAAATGACAAAAAAAATTGTCGATAAAAATCTCTTTATCGACAATTCCAAACAAAAAACTGAGTACTCTATACTCTGTACTATAAATATACAGACGCTTCTTGTACTATAGCAGAACGGGCTTTATCCAAAGGGGTTACTTTGACTTCGTTGAGGTGATTGAATATAGCTTTGCTCAATTCCTGAGAAGATGCATTTTCATCTACTGTTTTAGCCACTATATTGACTAGATTAATGGTATCATTTTTAGCAAATGTGATGATTTTCCATAATTCTTCAGATACGTATACCTGTTGTGATACATTATGTTCAAATTCTTGTTGTATAGCAATCATCATTGCCAATCGCAATCCGCCAGCAGTTTGGTTTTCACTTCTTACTCTTAGCATCAAATTACTGAGGGTAATACGCTCGCAAAATAACATCAAACGCTCATAAGCCTGCATCTTGATTGGGAAAGAATGCGACTTATTCTCCTTTCTCATTTTGAGTACTTGCAATTTATGTTGGTTTTCTAAAAAGGTTTTAAATAAATAATAAACCGTTGCAAAAACCACTAATGCAGGTACGGTAACCTTAATTATTTCTAATATGACTTCTAACCACTTCGGCATAACTCTAATTTTTTTTCGCAAAAATAGTATTCATTATAAAAATACAATGACTTTTTATCAAAAAGATACATTCCTAAGAACATTACAATGTATATTTGTGTTTAAATTTGTAAATTTGTATAAAATTTTACTAATTATGTCGGACAAAAAGGTAATCATAGATGCTCCTATCCAATTAACTGATGGAGCCGTACAACAACTACAACAATTAATAGTCGAAAAAAAAGTACCTGATGGTCACTCTTTGAGAGTGGGCGTAAAAGGAGGTGGTTGTGCTGGATTTTCTTATATTTTGGGTTTCGACCTTCCAAAAGATGATGACCAACAGTTTGAAGTAAAAGGAATACCTGTTGTCATGAACAAAGCTCATGGCATCTACCTCATCGGCATAGAAATTGACTTCGTTCAAGGACTCAATAATCGTGGCTTCACTTTCAACAATCCTAATGCTAAGGAATCTTGCGGTTGTGGTGAATCTTTCTCTGCTTAGATATATATTAAGACAAAAGATTTTAGATATTAGATTTTAGACTTCTATTTAAATAATAAAGAGAATTCTTTATTATTTAAACATATAATTATTTTCAATCTACCTTTAGTATGTGCCTTATTCATTTTAGATAAAAGTACAAGTATCACAAGCAAAAAATAAAGAAAACTCTTTATCAATCCCTTTTATACCAGCCTACCCTATCCAAATACCAAATCTTAATACGACTTTTAAGCTGCTGTCTAAAAAATTTGAAGCGAGAAGACCACGTATTATCATACATTTTATTGATAGTACCTTTATTATAATGAGGGAAAGGCACATCAGGTATAGGGCAATCTAAAAATGCACATAATTTATCCCAGCCATCTCCTTGGGTCAAGTCTAAGATAAGCAAATCATCAGGGCGGTCTTTGAAGTATTGAACGACCTCCTCATTATGACTGCAATATACAGCAATGGTATTTTCCTTGTATTCTTTGGGTAAACCCTTGCCCCTGCCATATATCCACTCATGTTGTGCAGAACGCAAATCGCCAATATGCCGAGCCACACTCCGATACCATGACTCCTCATCTCTAATAGTGAGTATGAATTTCATACCTGCTATTCTTTCATCTAGCTCCTTGTATATCATATACCAAGGCGTGTCTTCTGCGGCATCATAGCCCTCTAGTATGGTGAGTATTTTTTGATAGTCTTTTTTCAAGATGGGTACTAATGCTCTAGCGGAGGTGTCCTTGACTTTATAATCCAATATCTGCAAAGCTTCTCGCAAAGTAGAAGTCCCTGTTTTTTGAAAACCAATACCGAGTATTTTTAAGGACATATTATTTTAATTAAAAAAAGCACACTTTATAAAAGTGTGCTTTTCAAGTAAAATATAAAGAGATTTCTTTATTATTTATAAATTAAATTCTTTTTTGAAATCATCAACTAGGTCTAATTTTTCCCAGCCGAAAGTTTCGTATTTTTTGCCATTGACTTCTTTCATTCCTACAGCTCTACCCATGTGACCATAAGCGGCTGTTTCGCTGAAAATAGGATTTTTCAAGCCGAAACGCTTGATGATAGCTGCTGGACGCATATCTACTAATTTCATCAATCTACGCGCTAATTCTCCATCATTTACGCCTACTTTTGAAGTCCCATAAGTATCAACGAATAGACCTACTGGCTCTGCTACACCGATAGCATAAGCAACTTGAACTAAACATTGGTCAGCCAATCCTGCTGCCACAACGTTTTTAGCAATATGACGAGTAGCATAAGCTGCTGACCTATCTACTTTAGATGAGTCTTTTCCAGAAAAAGCACCACCACCGTGAGCTCCTTTACCTCCATAAGTATCTACGATGATTTTTCTACCTGTCAAACCTGTATCGCCATGTGGTCCACCAATCACGAATTTTCCAGTAGGATTGATATGATAAATAATATCATCAGAAAATAATTTTTGTAATCTTTCTGGCAATTGATTTTTCACTCTTGGGACTAAAACATCAATGATATCTTTGCGAATTTGAGCCAACATTTCATCATCTTTATCAAAATCATCATGTTGAGTAGAAACAACAATCGTATTGATTTTTACAGGACGGTGGTCATCATCATACTCAATCGTTACTTGAGATTTAGAATCTGGACGCAAGTAGGTCATTTCTTTACCTGCTTTACGTATAGCAGCTAATTCAATCAATAAACGATGAGACAAATCCAATGCCAATGGCATGTAATTATCTGTTTCGTTGGTTGCATAACCGAACATCATACCTTGGTCACCTGCTCCTTGCTCCTCTTCTTTTTTTCCAAC
>JAHDBK010000396.1 GCA_020630455.1 Saprospiraceae bacterium | reverse complement strand
TACTATTTACCCACTCCATTCAAAGCTTCAACGCCTTTGACTTCAGGGACTTGAAGTTTGAGGGTTTCTTCAATGCCAGCACGCATAGTCATCGAAGACATAGAACAAGCAGAGCAATTGCCTAGCCATTTGATTTGAACAATCATGTCTTCTGTAATATCAACTACTTCAATATCTCCTCCGTCAGCCTTGAGGTGAGGACGAATGGTATCTAATGCAGTATCTATTTTTTGTAATAATGTATTTTTTCCTTCAACAACCATTTTTTTCAGTTATCAGTGAACAGTTATCAGTTGCTCCTATTTAAAATGAGTTATTTATAACTAATTTTAATAATACTCAATACTTTGTACTCTATACTCAGTACTATAAAATACAAATGTAAGCAATGTAAAGTTTAAATAAGGTCTTTTTTTGTGTAATTCATAAATAGTACAGTATTTTTGTAGTCTATTTTAATTAATTGATATCAAAATGAAGGCATATTTAGATTTATTATCACATATTTTGGAAAATGGAGTAGAAAAAGGAGACCGCACAGGTACAGGTACTAAAAGTGTCTTCGGTTATCAAATGAGATTTGATTTAAATAAAGGATTTCCTTTATTAACTACTAAAAAATTGCATTTAAAATCGATTATTTATGAACTATTATGGTTTTTGAATGGAGATACTAATGTAAAATACCTCCAAGAAAATGGGGTAAGGATTTGGAATGAGTGGGCAGATGAAACGGGTGATTTAGGACCTGTCTATGGCAAGCAATGGAGAAGTTGGGACTGTAATGATGGTAGTACAATTGACCAAATAAGCGAAGTAATTGATACCATTAAAAATAATCCAAATTCAAGGAGAATGATTGTAAATGCTTGGAATGTAGGTGATTTGCCTAAAATGGCCTTGTCTCCTTGTCATTGTCTATTTCAATTTTATGTAGCAGATGGCAAATTGTCTTGCCAGTTGTATCAAAGAAGTGCAGATGTCTTTCTAGGAGTCCCTTTTAATATTGCTTCTTATGCCTTATTGACCATGATGATAGCACAAGTATGTGATTTAGAATATGGTGATTTTGTGCATACTTTTGGAGATACACATTTATACATGAACCACTTGGAACAAGCAAAATTACAGTTGACAAGAGAACCCCATTCATTGCCTACAATGAAAATTAATCCAGCAGTCAAAAGTATTTTTGATTTTAAATATGAAGATTTTGAATTAATGAATTATCAATCGCATCCTCATATTAAAGCAAAGGTGTCTGTTTAATTTTAATTATTATTTATGAATAAAATATTATTGATTTTAATATTAATAACTAATTTATTTTCTTGCAAAAATCAAATGGATATGAATGAAATATCTACAATAGAATATCGTTTTTCGGATAGTTCGACGCCTCCACAATACCATAGAAGTTTTACGATTACAGTTGATAGTAACCAAGCACATTTGACAGTTGATGTATATGGGACTATTTTAGCAGATTCTATTTATACTATTAATAATGAAAAATTTAATGAGCTAAAATTATTAGCCCTGTCTTTAGAGTCGGCAAAAACAAAGACAAGCGACGGTGCAACGGGTACTAAACATTATAGGATAGAACTGTTGAATAAAAATAAAGAAAGTATTTATCTCATTTATTGGGATAGTTTGAATAAAGTTCAAGAAAATACATACCAATTTATAGAACAAATAAAAGCATTAATTCCAGATTTGAGAGAACAACTAGATAAAGAAATACTAGATGGAGGAAAGGATTAATTTTTTATTTTAAAAATTTAATATTCCTTGTTAATCCTTTGAAACCTGTTCGTTTTACAGGGGATTTTTTAAAAACTTTTTTAAAAACTTCTTCGGTGATTTCTTTCCAATCTTTTTCTTTCATATTTAATAAATCTTCATGAGGCTCAAAAGCTTCTTCTTGGTGTACCTTACTGAAGCGATTCCAGGGGCACACTTCTTGACATATATCACAGCCAAACATCCAATTGTCCATTTTTCCTTCAAATTCCTTTGGAATAGCCTCTTTTAATTCAATGGTTAGGTAAGAAATACACTTGCTTCCATCCATAAAATAACCTTCTGGAGAGATGGCATCAGTTGGACAAGCATCAATACATCGACGACATGTTCCACAGTAATCTTTAATAGGACTGTCTGGTATCAATTCTAAATCAATGATTAATTCTGCTAAGAAAAAAAATGAACCTTTCGATTTATTAATAAGCATGGTATTTTTTCCTATCCAACCCACACCACTTCGCTTTGCCCAATCTCGCTCTAACACAGGGGCGGAATCTACAAAACAACGACCATTGATTTCGCCGATTTCTTCATTTAAAATCTGTAATAATTCTTTTAATTTATTTTTAATAACATAATGGTAATCTTTTCCGTATGCGTATTGAGAAATTTTTGGAGCAGATGCGTCTTTTTGTTTTTTATCACTATAATAATTATAAGTTAATGTAACTACAGATTGGGCGTCAGGAACCAATAAAGTAGGGTCAGTACGTTTGTCAAAATGATTGGCCATATAAGACATTTTTCCATGGTAATTCAGATTGAGCCATGCTTCTAATCGCTTAGCTTCTTCGTCCATTTTCTCTGCTCGTGATATACCGATATCTTCAAAACCCAGCCGTTGAGCATGAGTTTTTAACAATTGAGTCCTTTTATTTAATATTTGATTTGTTTTTGACAATGGTTTGAATATAATTTTAAATTTTCTGATGCATTCCAATTAATTCAAAAGCAGCTCCTAAATTTTCAATAATATCACTAGCTATTAGACTTTCCTTAGATTGCGTTCGCAATGCCAAGTCACCTGCTAGTCCATGTAAATATACACCGAGACGAGCAGCATCTTTAGTTTTGTATCCTTGTGCACATAAGGACGTAATAATTCCCATCAATACATCTCCGCTTCCTGCTGTTGCCATTCCGCTATTTCCTGTCGAATTAAAATGCTGCGTTCCATCAGGTAAGACAACACAAGTATTAGCTCCTTTCATTATAATGATAATTTGATGTTTTTTTGCCATTGTAACAGCAGTTTCAATCGCATCCCAACTATCTTTCTGTTTTCCAAATAATCTTTCAAATTCTTTTCTATGAGGAGTGATAATACTGCCACGTGGTATTTGGGAAATAGCATTTTCTTCTGCTATAATATTCAAGGCATCTGCATCGATTATTAAAGGACAAGAAATTTCTTTTAATAAATGTAAAACAGCTTTTTTTGTGAGTTTTTCTTTTCCTATTCCCGAACCAATTCCAATCGCTGTATAATTTTCTAAAACAGGAACTTTGCTAAAAATGGTATCGTTTTTATCAATACTGCACATTGCCTCTGGCAAATAAGTTTGCATAATAGATATGGCTTTTTCTGGTAAATGAACAGTAAGTAAACCTAGACCTGACCTTAAAGCGCCTTTTGCTGCAAGTATAGCAGCTCCCACTTTTCCATAAGCACCACAAATAAGTAAAGCATGTCCAAGATTGCCTTTATGAGCAAAACGACTGCGTTTTTTTAAAGTTTCTTGAGCATTGTGATTTATAAAATAAAAAACATCACATTTTGTTTTATTATAATAATCATAATGTAAACCGATGTCAAAATACAACCACTTACCCACAGATATTTCGTTTTCAGGAATAAAGAAAGCTTTCTTTGGTTGTTGGAAACTTAAAGTATAATCTGCTTGAAAAGACTTTCCTTCTGTTTTTTTGTCTGCTAATAAACCACTAGGTAAATCTACTGCTATTTTAATTCCTTTTTGATGATTTAGATGCTCGATAATTGTTGAAGTTGTTCCTTTAACTTGCTTTTTTAGTCCTGTTCCAATCATGGTATCTACAATGATGTCGTTTTCTTGGAAAGAAGGAAACTTGTCCTTATTAATCGGATGAATATTTATCGCCTTAGGGAGTCGTTCTTTATTTTGAATAAAATCATTACTTGGATTTTTTGATGGGATAATATATACAGATACATTGTAAAATCGTCTGTGTAATAAGCGAGCTATTGCCAATCCATCGCCACCATTATTTCCTTGTCCACAAAATATATGGATAGCATGATTTTTTTCATCAAACTCGCTTTCTATCCATTCTACAATTCGCAAAGAAGCTTTCTCCATTAATACAATAGATTCGATAGGTTGGTGTTCAATTGTATATAAATCCCAAAGTTTTATTTGATTTGAAGTGAATATTTTCATTTTTTATACTCTATATAATAAAAATGTTTAAAATAAAGGTAATTTTTTTCTTGATAATAATGAAAAATATTCAATTTTTAATTTTTAAAACAAAATAATATAAATATTTA
>JAHDBK010000395.1 GCA_020630455.1 Saprospiraceae bacterium | reverse complement strand
GATAGGACATTAGATTCTCTCAAAGAGCTAGGAACTAAAAAAAGAATTGCTGCTGATATAAAACTCAATGGAATTTCTTATCCTAACTGTGGCGTCCGCTTCAAAGGCAATAGTTCTTATAATAATGCTAGAAATGTTTTTGGTAGAAAATTGCCTCTTAATATAAAATCAAACTTTATTAACGAAAATCAAAAATTTCAAAGCAAATACACTAGCTTAAAATTAGCTAATGGCTTTAGAGATCCCAGTTTTGTTAGAGAAGTACTGTCTTATGAAATTGCTAGGAAATATATGCCTGCTCCTAAATGTAATTTTATGCATGTTTATATTAATGACGAATATTATGGTTTATATACCAACGTTGAATCTATTAATGAAACTTTCCTAAAAGAACATTATAATAATGAAAAACAAATTTTGATAAAATGTGATCCAGAATATGGAACTAAAATCCCTAGTTCTTGTCCCAAAAACGCAAATAAAGCTACCCTTGAATATATAGGCAATGATTCTATGTGTTATCAAGTGGCTTATGAAACCAAATCAGAAGCTTCAAATTATAAGTCTCTTATTAATTTGACAAAAACACTAAAAGATAATTTTGGCAAATCAAATAAAGTTTTAGATATTGACCAAGTATTGTGGATGTTGGCATATAATAATGTTTTGGTTAACCTAGATAGTTATACAGGTATGTTGGCTCATAACTATTATATGACTCAAGATGCATCAGGTAGATGGACGCCTCTTATTTGGGATTTGAACTTGTCTTTTGGTGGTTTTGTATTTGAAGATCAAGGAAAAAAATTGGATAAAACGGGATTACAAGAAATGAGTCCTTTTGTTCATTATAAAAATCCAAACAAACCTTTAATTAGTAAAATTCTTTCTATTGATAGATATAGAAAAATATATATAGCACATATTAGAACTATTCTAGAAGAAAACTTTACAAATAATTGGTATTATAATCGTTGTATGAGTTTACAAAGTATTATAGATTATGCAGTACAAAAAGATGAAAGCAAATTCTATTCTTATAATTCTTTCAAAGAAAACCTAACACAATCATCTAAAGCTGGAAAAGTTGAAATAATAGGTATAAAAGAATTGATGGAACCAAGAATTAATTACTTAAATAATCACCCCGTTATCCAAAAAGTACCTCCTAAAATATCAAGTGTTCAAGATATAAAAGATGGTGACGTAGTTACTTTTAGAGCAAAAGTAGAAAATGCTACAAAGGTATTTGTAGCCTATAGAATTGGTAAAAATGGTTACTTTAAAAAGAAACCAATGTTGGATGATGGTGGAAATAACGATTATGTAGGTGGTGACGGTTATTATGGTGTAGAAATCGAATACGAAGCCAATATGCAATATTATATTTTAGCAGAAAACGAAGGAGCAGTGATGCTCAATCCAGAAAAAGCAGAAATTGAATTTCACAATGTTAAGTAATTATTTAATATTGAGTAAAGAGTATTGAGTACAAAGTATCAATAATAAAATTAAATTATATTTTATACTTAAAATCGTTCAAAGATAAAGAATATTCTTTATCTTTGAACGATTTTTATTTTATAATGTTAATATTAATAAATCATTTTATGAACAATACAATTAAGAACTTATTGTTAACTGCTGGAGTTTTGGGTTTAATTGCGGTTGTAATAGGTGCCTTTGGCGCACATGGTTTAAAAAATGCTTTAATTAAAAACAATATTGATATCATCCATATTGAAGCATATAAGACGGGTGTTCAGTATCATTTCTATCATACTTTTGCACTATTTATCAGTGTTGTCTTATTTTATTTGTTTAAAATTAAATCTTTTAAAATTGCTTCATATTTATTTCTAATTGGTATTATATTATTTTCAGGTTCTTTATATTTGCTGACCCTTAGACATTTACTAGATGTTTCATGGTCATTTTTAGGTCCTATTACACCAATTGGAGGACTATTTTTTATAATAGCATGGCTATTTTTAATTATTGGTATTAATAAAATTAAATTTAATGAAAACTAAGTACGAAGAATATGTAAAAGTAATGAGAAAAGCAGCAGATATCTCTGGTGCAATATCCTTATTGAGTTGGGACAAAGAAGTAAATATGCCAAAAAATGGTGCTGCTTTTAGAAGTCAACAAGTAGCTACCTTAGCAGGTATGAGACATGAAATGCTGCTTGATGCAAGACATGGTATCAACCTTAAAATGTTGTATTCTGATAGAAATTTATTAGACAGCAAAGAGCGTAAAAACATAGAAATTAGCCACAAACATCACGAAAGAAGAAGCAAATTAAGTACTGATTTTGTGATGCGTCAATCAAAAGCAGTTTCAAATGCTTATCATTCTTGGATTGAAGCCAAGAAAAATAAAGATTATAGCTTATATAAAGATGCTTTAACAGAAGTAGTCAATATTAGAAAAGAAGAGTGTGAATTAGTAGGCTATGAAGACCACCCTTATGAAGCACTACTAGATCAATATGAACCAGGAGCAAAAGTGGCTCAATTAGATACTTTATTTAATGACGTAAAAGCTCAGTTAGTTGATTTTTGTAAACAAATAGCCGCTCAAAAACAAGTAAATGCTGATGTTTTGGCTCAAGCCTATGATAAAGACAAACAATGGGATTTTGGATTAGAAATTCTGAAGAGAATGGGCTATGATTTTAATTCTGGAAGACAAGACTTATCTCCGCATCCTTTTACAACACACTTTGCTCCTACAGATGTAAGGGTTACGACTCGTATAGATGAAAATCATTTTGGAAGCATGACTTGGAGTTGTATCCATGAAGGAGGGCATGCTCTTTATGAATTAGGTTTACCTCAAGAGGAATATGGATTGCCTTCTGGTTCATCCGTTTCCCTTGGAATACATGAATCTCAATCTAGACTTTGGGAAAATAATGTAGGTCGTAGTTTACCTTTTTGGAAACACAATTTTTCTTTATTAAAAGAGTTTTTCCCTAAGGAATTAAAGGGAATAAGTGTTGAAGATTTTTACAAAGCTATTAATCAAGTATATCCTAGTCCTATTCGTGTAGAATCAGATGAACTGTACTACCATTTCCATATTATGATAAGATATGAAATTGAAAAAGGCTTAATTGAAGGTTCACTTAGCACTGATGGTTTGAACGAAGTATGGAATCAAAAGTATAAGGATTATCTAGGAATTGATATTCAAAATGATGCAGAAGGAATTTTACAAGACATCCATTGGGCTTATGGTTCTATTGGATATTTTCCGACTTATTCTTTAGGGAGTTTTTATGCTGCTCAATTTTTTAATCAAGCAAAAAAAGATATTCCTAATTTGATTCAAGAAATTGAAAAAGGCGAAAATCAGTCTTTACTGACATGGTTAAGAGAACAGGTACACCAACATGGAAGTACATATTCTGCAGATGAATTGTGTAATAGAATTACAGGAGAAAGTTTGAATTTTAAATATTTTATGGATTATGCCAAAGAAAAATATAAAGGTATTTATCAATTTTAATTATAATGAAAATAAAACCTGAAATAATTTTTGAAGACGAAGAAGTCATAATTGTCAATAAACCTCCACGTTTTTTGACTGTACCTGATAGATTTGCTCCAGAAAAAGAAAATGTATATCATTTTCTAAATAAAAAGTATGGGAAGGTCTTTATTGTTCACAGATTGGATAAAGAAACGAGCGGTATAATTCTATTTGCTAAAAATGAAAAAGCACATAGAAATTTGAGTATTCAATTTGAAAAAAGAAAAGTAAAAAAGATATATTGGACCTTATTAGAAGGCGTTTTACATATTGATGAAGGAACAATTGATAAGGCAATTGAAATGCATCGTAATGGGCATAGAATGATTATTTCTAAAAATGGAAAGGAATCAATCACTGAATATAAAGTACTAGAACGATTCAAAAATTTTACTTTGGTTCAAGCTCATATTAAAACAGGAAGAATGCATCAAATTCGCATTCATTTTGAATCTATAGCATATCCTTTAGCAATTGATAGTGTTTATGGTAGAAGAGAGGCTTTTTATCTTTCAGAAGTTAAAAAATCTAAGTACCAATCTAATCGCAAAAATGAAGAAAAACCCTTAATGGATAGGGTAGTACTACATGCTTATGAACTTACTTTTGAGCATCCTACAAGTAAAGAAATAATGACCTTTTCAGCCGAATTACCAAAAGATTTTTCAGCCGTTTTAAAACAATTGAAAAAATGGGGGAAATAACAAAAGATAAAGAATACTCTTTATCTTTTGTTGATATATTAATAACCTAAATCTTCAGCCATTTTCTTATATTTCATATAAGCTTCATCATCT